>NZ_JAIWOF010000074.1 GCF_020217025.1 Flavobacterium sp.
GCGAATGTATTCCAAACCATCTGCTAAAGTGTACGCCAATTCAATATCTGCAGTAGCTCCCGCTTCTTGCATGTGGTAACCCGAAATCGAAATCGAGTTGAATTTTGGCATATTTTTACTCGTATATTCGAAAATATCCGCAATAATTTTCATCGAAGGCGTTGGTGGATAAATATAGGTATTTCGCACCATGAATTCCTTCAAAATATCATTCTGAATCGTTCCCGACAATAGGTTAGGAGTAACGCCTTGTTCTTCTGCAGCTACGATGTAGAATGCCATAATAGGTAAAACCGCACCATTCATCGTCATCGAAACTGACATTTCCCCTAACGGAATTTGGTCGAAAAGTACTTTCATATCTTCCACCGAGTCAATCGCAACTCCAGCTTTTCCAACGTCTCCCACCACTCGTTCGTGGTCAGAATCGTAACCACGGTGTGTCGCTAAATCGAAGGCAACCGAAAGACCTTTTTGTCCAGCAGCTAAGTTTCTTCTGTAAAAAGCGTTACTTTCTTCCGCAGTTGAAAATCCCGCATATTGACGAATGGTCCAAGGTCGGCGAACGTACATAGTAGCGTATGGTCCGCGTAAATTAGGCGCAAAACCAGCTCCAAAACCAAGATGTTCTAAATTGGAAATGTCTTCTTTAGTGTAAGTTGGTTTTAATTCGATGTTTTCGGCGGTAGCAAAATTATCAGCATTAGTACTTTTTACTTTTGCCTTTTCACTTTTGCCTAATTCTAAATGTTGTATATCTTTTCTCATGATTATTGCTCTTGAGATAATCGTTCTTGTTCTAATTTTTCAGCCAAACGTTTTTCGATAATCGGTGTGATTAGCGTTTTTCTGGCGTTTTGTTTTACGAAAGGATACAATTCCAAGTCGTTTTTCATTTGGTCGTTTTTGTTTGGATACTTGTTGGTTCCCAATAAAACTTCTTTTCCTGAATCGAAAAGTTCTTGTTCTTTTTGAGCGCTTTCGTTGATTTTTCTTTGAATTGTTCCATCGATTAATTGCGAAATCAATCCGCCATTTTTCTCGATATCTTTGAATAATTCTAAAGCTTTTTCGGCTAATTGTTCCGTTAGCGTTTCAATGTAATACGCACCATCAGCTGGATTGTTTACTTTGTCAAAATAACTTTCGTGTTTTAAAACTAACAATTGGTTTCTCGAAATTCTATCGCCAAACTCGTTGTCTTTGTGATAGATGGCATCGTAAGCTAAATTCGCAACCGCATCAGCTCCACCAAGAATTACACTCATACATTCAGTAGTCGTACGTAACATATTTACGTTGTAATCGTATAAGGTTTTGTTGCGTTTTGTTGGTGTTGTAATGATATGACAATCGAAATTATGATTGTATTCTGAAGCTAATGTGTTGAACAAAAGGCGTAAGGCTCTTAATTTTGCAATTTCGAAAAAGTAATTTGTTCCAACAGCAACTTCAATTGTAATCGGTTGATTGATAGTTGGAATTCTATTGAAATATTCATTTACTTGCGCTAAAGTGTAAGCCAATTGTTGTACGATATTCGCACCCGCATTTTGATAAATTCCGCTTGAAATAGTTAAAAATGGAACAGTTGATTTTGAAGCAATTGCATTTAATTTTTCGAAATCTTTTTCAAGGTTTTCAAACCAATTGCCATCTTTTACTAATTGTCCGATTGAATCGTTTTGAATAAAAATATTGGCTTTACTTTTTGAAGCAAATTCATTGATTTTATTCGAAAATTCAACAGAAAGAAAAGGTAAATGGAAATAATAATTTACATTTTCTAACGGAAGATTTTGCATCAATTCTTCAATTGAAACGGCATCATTTTCTAAAGTAAAACGAACACTTTCTGCTCCTCTTTGTAATGTTTCTAATGCTCGAGCATTCGATTTTTTTACATCGTGAACAAAAATATTTTGAACAATAGCAAAAGGTTTTGTTGGGACAATTGCATCAAGATTCACCTCAGTTTCATCATTGTGATAAAACGGTTTTACTTTAATGCCTTCTGGACTTTCCCAAACTAAAGTTTCGTTGTAATCAGCACCTTTTAGTTCGTATTGAATTTGTTGCTTCCATTGTTTAGAAGAAACGGCTTCAAAATCGGAAAATAAATTGTTGTTAGCCACGAATTATGTATTTAATTGTTACTAGTTGTTTTTTCGGCAGCAGCTTTCTTTTCGTCTTCAAATTCGATGATGTAGATGTCTTCGTTATCGCGTTTCATATAATATTTTTCACGCGCATATTTTTCTACTCGATTATCATTTTTTAACTCTTTGATTTTTGTGCTGTCTTTTTTGATTTCAGTTTTATAGTACTGAATATTGTCTTCAATTTCTTCAATTTCCTTATCCAAAACACGATGCTCTAAATAGGAATAATTGTCGAAAAAAAGCATCCAAACAGAAAAAAGAATTAACACCAAAACGTAGCGATTCATTACGAATGCTAAAAACGGATATTTGGCAATTAAATTCTTGATTTTGTTCATTATGCGATTCTTTGATTAATTACGGCACGAACTACATCGATAGCTACCGTGTTATATTTATCGTTAGGAATAATAATATCAGCAAACGCTTTTGTAGGCTCGATAAATTGCTCGTGCATTGGTTTTAAAGTAGTTTGATAACGATTCAAAACCTCTTCCATATCACGACCACGTTCTGCAATGTCACGTTTTAAACGACGAATTAATCTTTCGTCAGAATCGGCATGAACGTACACTTTAATATCAAACATCTCTCTTAATTCGGGATTGGTTAGAATTAAGATACCTTCAACAATCATTACTTTTCTTGGATGGGTTAAAATCTTGTCATCTGTTCTGTCGTGAGTTACAAAAGAGTAAACTGGTTGTTCAATGGTTTTTCCAGCTTTCAAATCTTTAAGATGTGCTACTAACAATTCAAAGTCAATAGCTCTTGGATGATCGAAATTGATTTTAGTACGCTCTTCATAACTTAAATGATGCGTTTCTTTATAGTAAGAGTCCTGAGAAATGATACCTACTTCAGAAGAAGGTAACTCATTCATAATCTGATGAACAACTGTTGTCTTTCCACTTCCGGTTCCTCCGGCAATTCCAATAATTAGCATATAAAAGGTTGTCTTGTTTAATTTTAGCAAAAATAGAAATAATATTCTAAGTGTTTTTTGTTTTTGGATAGAAAGTTTATACTTAACGTGCTAAAAAAATATAGGTTGAGTGGAAGTGAAAAATTATTTAAAAAAAAGAATTGATTTGTTTGGAACAATAGAAATTAGTTCTATATTTGCACTCACAAATTCGGGGTGTAGCGTAGCCCGGTTATCGCGCCTGCTTTGGGAGCAGGAGGCCGCAGGTTCGAATCCTGCCACCCCGACAAAACCTTCTTGAAACTTCAAGGAGGTTTTTTTATTGTCAAAAATTATACATTCATAATTAAAACTAATTCAATTTTAAGAAATAATTTTAATTAAAAACTTACATTTGCTACTCTTAAAAGAATAAAGTTATGTCAGATACAATCGAAAAAGTAAAATGTTTAATTATAGGTTCTGGTCCAGCAGGTTATACTGCAGCAATTTATGCGGCTAGAGCAAATATGAATCCAGTTTTATATCAAGGGCAACAGCCAGGAGGTCAGTTAACTACAACAAATGAAGTGGAAAACTTTCCAGGATACCCAGAAGGTGTAACCGGACCTGAAATGATGGTTCAGTTGCAAGAGCAAGCAAAACGTTTTGGTTCTGATATTCGTGATGGTTGGGCTACAAAAGTAGATTTCTCTGGAGCTATTCATAAGGTTTGGATTAATGATGCGATTGAAATTCACGCAGAAACGGTAATTATTTCTACTGGTGCTTCTGCAAAATATTTAGGACTAGAATCGGAACAACACTATTTAAAATTAGGTGGTGGTGTTTCAGCTTGTGCGGTTTGTGATGGATTTTTCTATAGAAATCAGGAAGTAGTAATCGTTGGAGCAGGAGATAGTGCTTGTGAAGAAGCACATTACTTATCTAAATTATGTAAAAAAGTAACGATGTTAGTACGTAGCGATAAATTTAGAGCTTCTAAAATTATGGCAGAACGTGTACAAAAAACAGAAAACATCGAAATTTTAATGCACACTGAAACAGAAGAAGTTTTAGGTGATGGACAAGTAGTTACTGGTGTAAAAGTTAAAAACAGAGCTACAGGAGAAACGAAAGAAATTCCAGCAACAGGATTTTTCGTAGCGATTGGTCACAAACCAAATACAGATATTTTTGCAGACTATATTACGTTAGACGAAACGGGTTATATCGTAAATGTTCCAGGAAGTTCAAAAACAAATGTTTCAGGTGTGTTTGTAGCGGGTGATGCGGCAGATCATGTATATCGTCAAGCAATTACAGCTGCGGGAACAGGTTGTATGGCAGCTTTAGATGCTGAACGTTATTTGGCGGCGAAACAGTAATTTTGAGAGAAATAAAAAAATCCGACAATTTTGTCGGATTTTTTTATTTCTCTTTTTTATACAAAGTGGCGTTATTCAAAAATTTAGTTATCTGAATTTTTGATCCCCCTAATAATTCTGTTTCTGTTTTTCCTGAAGCAGCTAAATCAAGAGTGTTTGTTACGTTAATAAAACTCTTAGCATAACTTTCGGTAGATAATTCTAGAGTAGCAATTACTAGTTTTTTTGCAGTTAATACGGCATAATTATCTAATCTCATTTTAGCATTGTTTACATTTCCTTCTATTGTTGCCTGACTTTTTTGATACATGTCAAGTTTTAATTCAGGAGAAGTTACTAATGCTTTTAATTCAGCATTTTTGCTTAATTCTAAAGAAGTGTTTTCTGCTTTTACGTTAATTTCTGCTTCTGCTTTATCGTTTAAAACCAATGCAAAATAATTTGCCTTTACATTTAAGAATGCTCTTGAATTATCGTAGTTTTTTATGGTAATGTTTTCTAATTCTAAATCTGCCAAAGCATGAACTGAACTTTCGTTTTTAGCAGTAATTAATTTTAATTCGGAAGTATAGTTGATACGTAAAGCAAATTTTTTGGCACCAATTGCTTCTCTTAAAGAAGAAACTCTTAATGTTCCACCTGCCACTTCATAGTTAATGATTTCATGAAGATTGTCATCAGCTTCAATTTCTAAGGATGGGTTGTCTGATTTTACTAAAAAGACTTCAAAATTGTCATTGATTTCAATGTTTTCAAAAGATGGAATTTCTTTAACTGAAACCGTTACAATTTTAGAACCTTTGATTTTTTCTTTTTTTTGTGCTACAGCTATTGTAGTTAAAAATAAAAGGGTAAACAGAAAAGATATTTTTTTTGTCATTTTTGTAATAATTTGATATCACAAACATACACAAAATTTGTTCCAAATTTCATTTTTTCAAGATCAGAAGTTCAATCTTTATGAAATTTAGTAAATAAAAAAGCACCAGTTTTAGCTGATGCTTTAATGCTATATGATGGATTCGATAAAATTTACTATCAAAGTAAAAACAAATTCTACGACTTGAATTATTAACTTAATCATGAGAGTTGAATTTTAGTTTATTCATGTAAAATTATAAAATGCTTAAAATAATGCTGTTAATTAAATACTAATTATTTGTTAATTAGTTAAGGCTCACACTTCCACCAGAAGTTTCTTCTTTGATTACTTTTTTGGGTTCTTTAATGTAATCAATTGAACTTCCACTTGAAGCTTTCGCGTTTAATAATACAATTGGATTTACAGTTGTATTACTTCCGCTTGTTGATTGTGCTGTAATTTCGTTTGCAGCTAAGTCTTTTGCATCTATTTCACTTCCGCTTGATGATTTAGTGTCTAATGCAAGTGCTTTTCCAGATAGTTTTATTTCGCTACCACTTGTTGATTCGCTACTTACCTTTTCGTATTCTAAATCTGTATTAATTGTAGCTCCGCTGCTTGTTTTAACCATTAAGTTAGTTCCTTTTAATGTGCTTTTTGAACGGATACTAGCACCACTAGTAGATTCTAATCCTTCAATAGTTTTTGTGCTTACGCGAACAATTGCGCTTTCCATTGTATTGATGTTGCCATCAATTTTTATAATTAATGTACCATTTTCAACTTTAGTAACAATATGTTCCATCAAGTTATCATCTACTTCCACTTCTACTTCTGTAGTTTCACTTTGATCTACAATTACTTCAACACCTGTACTGGCAGAAATTTTAGTAAAAGGAGTAGTTATGTTTCTTTTTTCTGTAACTACGTTTCCGCTTCCATCAATACCATCTCCTAAATTTAGGTTAGCATTGCAAGAGGCTAAAGTAAGTGTAATAAAGAGAGCGATTAGTTTTAGAGTCGTTTTCATAATTATTTATTTTTAGATGGTTCTTCTTTCTTTTGTATGTCTGGAGGTGTGTTTTCGATTGTTTTGATTTTTCTTTCACCATTATTTGTAACAGTTTTTTTTACCAAAACACCATTTTCATCATAGTAAATAGTTGCCGAAGTGTCACCAGTTTCAACTTTTATACTTAAACTATCATCAATCTCTTCAGTTAAACAATTTAAGCATTTTACTTTATCAGAATCCACTCTATAAATTGGATTTTTCGTGTCATATTCATTTTCGTCGAAAAAGTCGTAATCACTTCTATCGTAATTGCTATAACTTTCGTCAGTTTGAAAGATAGTTCCTTTTGGTAAGTACAAATAAATTTCAACTTCTTGACCTCTAAATTTATTTTCTACGGCGGTTAACAAATAATTGTCAAGAACAATAGTGTTTCCTTCAATTTTGTAATTATACTTAATTTTTTCAGCTCTTTTCTTTGCTTGAGAAGTTGATTTTCCGTTGGCTAATTTCTCAATTAACATATATGGAGTTGCTTCATCTGTATACTTAACTTCGATAGAAACATTATTTGAATAGATTATTTCATTATCGGCTTCGTCTTGTGTTATCTTGAAATCGTGATCTCTGTAATTGTTTTTCGAATAAAAATCATTGTTCTTGAATTTGATTTTTAAAGTATCCGTTGGAGCAATTGCAATCATTTCTTTTTGAACCGCTTTTCCTTCAAATGCTAACTGCGATGCTTCGTTAATTCCTAATGAAATAATTATTCCAACTGCGATTAACCATACCGCTAACAAACTGTATTTTACATAATTTCCAATAGATCTTAAGTTGTTTACTATTAGTTTTAATCCTAAAATCAGTAAGAAAAACAGCGGAATTCCAAATCCTAGTAACAATAACATTCCTTGAGCCCAAAGTGGAGTTTCTAGACCAATTGGCGTTTGGATGTTGTTTAAAATGTAATTATCAGGCATTGTTGACGAAAATATCATGATGATACTCGTTATAATGATTGCTAACAATCCCATTCCAGAGAAAAACACTATAAAAGCTCCAATTATTTTGGCGAATACTTTAAAGATAGTTGTGATAACTTCTTCAATAGTAGAACCAATTCTAGTAGCTCCAGATTTAGCTGTGTTCGCGATTTTCTCATGATCGATATTACTAAACTTAGAAGTAATATCGTCAAAACCTTCCTTTACTTTTTTTTCGATGTTTGAGATGGTTATCGGTTCGCCTTTCATTTCTAATTTTTGAGTTGTGGTAACCGCTTCTGGAATTAATATCCATAATACAATGTAAACGAATAATCCAGTTCCAAATCCAAAGAATAAAATCACCATGATGATTCTCAACCATAAAGCATCCATTCCTAGATAATGACCTAATCCTGCCATTACACCACCAAGCATTCCATTTTCTTTATCACGATACAATCTTTTTGAAGGATAATAGAAATTTGTTGAAGATGAAGAACTAGATTGATATGTTGATTTCTCATCATCTATTTTGTAATCTTCTGGTTGTCCCATGATTCCAATTACAGTGTCAATTTCTACTAAACCAATGACTTGTTTTTCGTTTTGTATGCGCTCTTGGAATAATTCGGCGATGCGACTTTCTATATCTTTCATGATTTCGTCTCTTCCATCAGGCGAAAGTGAACGTTTCACCGCATCAAAATAACGCGATAATTTTTGATAGGCATCTTCGTCGATGTGAAAGAAAAATCCTCCTAAATTTATACTTATTGTTTTGTTCATGACCTTTAGTTTTGACTTGTTATTATGTTTACTGCATCTGATAATTCTTTCCAGGTGCCATTTAATTCTTGTAAAAATTCTTTGCCTTCATCGGTTAAACCGTAATATTTTCTTGGTGGACCCGAGGTGGATTCTTCCCAACGATAATTTAATAATCCATCGTTTTTTAATCTTGTTAGAAGTGGGTAAACGGTGCCTTCCACAACTAGTAATTTAGCATTCTTTAGCGTATCCAATATTTCAGAAGTATATGCATCTTTTTCTTTTAAGACTGATAAGATACAGAATTCTAAAACACCTTTTCGCATTTGTGCTTTAGTGTTTTCAATGTTCATAATTCCCCTTGTTTTTTTTAATTAGACTGTTCATTTTTTGATTCTTTTTGCTTGCGCATTGATTGATTTGATGATTGAAAATTAGATTACCTATTATTTTCTTATACAAAGATAAGTCTAAAGTCAGGTATTATGTTACGCATAGTACCTATATTTAACAAAAAATTAACATTTAAAAAAATAGTAGGAATGCATAGTATTTTTTGTATTTTTACAAAAATAAATCAATGAATTATGGAGTTTACACCTGCAAAACTGAATCTTTTTACTTTTTTTAAACTGCCTTCTGCTTTTTGGAGCGGTGTGAGAGTTAAATCAATTTCACCAGAAGTTTGTGAAGTAACCGTAAAACATCGTTGGTTTAACCAAAATCCATTTAACTCTATGTATTTTGCTGTGCAAGCTATGGCAGCAGAGTTTACTACTGGGGCTTTGGTTATGTTTCAAATCAAGCAAAGTGGAAAAAGTATATCAATGTTAGTAGCTCAAAATAAAAGTGTCTTTACAAAAAAAGCAACTGGAAGAATTACTTTTACATGTGATCAAGGTGATTTAATTAAAGAAACCATCCAAAAAGCAATTGATACGAATGAAGGACAAACGATTTGGTTGACTTCTATAGGTAAAAACGAAAAAGGAGAACAAGTTTCCGAAATGCAATTTGAGTGGACTATTAAAGTAAGAGCTTAGCAGTTTTAATTCTAAACTTTCTGTTACTAACTTAAAACTAATCCTAAACATAAGTTAATTTGCTTTCATTACCAATTAATTGATAGTAAATTTGAGGAAAAAGGAAAAGAAAATGACGGTTTTAATTACAGGGGCTACAGGATTAGTTGGACAAGAATTGGTGAGTTTATTACTTCAAAATGGATTTACTGTTCATTATTTGTCAACTTCTAAATCTAAATTAGTTTCACAAAATAATTACAAAGGTTTTTATTGGAATCCCAAAACATCTGAAATCGATTTAAATGCTTTAACAGATGTTGAGGTGATTGTGCATTTGGCTGGTGCTTCGGTTGCAAAAAAATGGACATCTTCTTACAAAGAAGAAATAATTGAAAGTAGAGTTTTATCTACAAGATTACTTTATAAAACACTTCAAAAGAATTCGCATCAAGTAAAACAGATTATTTCAGCTTCTGCAATTGGAATTTACCCAGACGATTTAAATTATATTTATCATGAAACTGATAATAAGGTAGACAATTCATTTTTAGGAAATGTAGTGCAACAATGGGAAGAGGAAGTCAATCAGTTTGAAAAACTTCATATTAAGGTAGCTAAAATCAGAATTGGAATTGTTTTGGCGAAAAATGGTGGCGCACTACAAGAAATGGCAAAACCAATTAAAATGGGTGTTGGAGCTGCTTTTGGTTCAGGAGAACAATATCAATCTTGGATTCATATTCAGGATTTAGTAGGTATTTTTCAATTTGTAATTCAAAATGAACTTTCCGGAGTTTTTAACGGAGTTGCGCCTTATCCTGCTACGAATGCTGAATTAACAAAAGCGATTGCTAAAACTTTAGGAAAACCATTGTTTTTACCAAATA
>NZ_JAIWOF010000075.1 GCF_020217025.1 Flavobacterium sp.
TTCCCCAATTTGTAATGAAACTTATTCTTGGCGAAATGCATCAAATTCTATTTTCAAGCCAACATGTGAGTTGTAGAAAATTACTCGATTTGAAATACCAATTTAAATTTGCATCTTTAGACAAAGCTTTATGTGATTTGCTAAAGGAGTAAAGCAATAGTTTAAACTTAATTATTTAAAATAGCAACGATGTAAATTGTTGCTATTTTTATTTTCAGTCAACTTTTTCACTGACAATTTGACATTTTTAAACTTTTGGCAATACATTTGCAATCCCATTTACTAAAGTAAAAATGTTTAAAAAAATATTCAAAAATATGAGTCAAGAAAGTACTGAAAACATCGAAAAGGAGAACATTAATGCGGAAAATGTTTCAGAAACTCAAGGAATTCCAACACCAGAATTATCGGTAGAAGAGCAATTGCAAGAAGAATTGAGCAATGAAAAAGACAAATTTTTGCGTCTTTTTGCTGAATTCGAAAATTATAAAAGAAGAACTGCCAAAGAACGTATCGATTTGTTTAAAACTGCTAATCAGGAGGTTTTACAAGCTATGTTGCCAGTTTTAGATGATTTTGACAGAGCTTGGGCACAAATTTCAAATTCAGGAGATGAAGCATTGGTAACAGGTGTTCAATTGATTCATGATAAATTGAAATCGACTTTAGTTTCTAAAGGATTAGAAGAAGTAGAGGTTAAAGCGGGTGATGCTTTTGATGCTGATTTTGCAGAAGCTATTACCCAAATTCCAGCACCAAACGATAAATTGAAAGGTAAAATTGTTGATGTAATTGAAAAAGGTTACAAATTAGGTGACAAAATTATCCGTTTTCCAAAAGTGGTAATCGGACAATAATTTTACTGTAGAAACGTGATTCGTCGCGTTTTAATCATTATTATAATATTTTAAAATGAAAAAAGATTTTTACGAAATATTAGGCATTTCAAAAAATGCTACAGCCGATGAAATAAAGAAAGCCTATCGCAAAAAAGCAATTGAGTTTCATCCTGACAAAAATCCAGGTAATAAAGAAGCAGAAGAAAAATTCAAAGAAGCTGCCGAAGCTTATGAAGTTTTAAGCGATGCCAATAAAAAAGCAAAATACGATCAATACGGTCACCAAGCTTTTGATGGTGGTGGATTTGGCGGCGGTCATCACATGAACATGGATGATATTTTTAGTCAATTTGGTGATATTTTTGGTGGTGCTTTTGGCGGTGGCGGATTTTCTGGATTTGGTGGTGGCGGAGGTCAACGTAGAGTAAAAGGAAGTAATCTTCGCATCAAAGTAAAATTAACTTTGGAAGAGATTGCTAACGGAGTTGAAAAGAAAGTCAAAGTAAAACGTAAAGTTCAAGCTTCTGGTGTAACGTATAGAAGTTGTCCAACTTGTAATGGTTCTGGGCAAATTATGAAAGTTGCTAATACCATTTTAGGTAGAATGCAAACGGCAACAACTTGTCATACTTGTAGTGGTTCGGGTCAAATTTTAGATCAAAAACCTGCTGGTGCTGATGCACAAGGAATGTTGTTAGAAGACGATACCGTTTCAATCAAAATTCCTGCTGGAGTTGTTGATGGAATGCAATTAAAAGTTGCTGGAAAAGGTAACGAAGCGCCAGGAACAAACAGTATTCCGGGTGATTTAATTGTTGCTATCGAAGAAATTGAACACGAATCTTTAAAACGCGAAGGCGAAAATTTACATTACGATTTATACATCAGTTTTGCCGAAGCAGCTTTAGGAGTTTCTAAAGAAATAGATACTGTTTCTGGAAAGGTTCGAATTAAATTAGAAGAAGGTATTCAATCGGGTAAAATTCTTCGTTTAAAAGGAAAAGGAATTCCAAGTTTAAATTCTTACGGAAATGGAGATTTACTTGTTCATGTTAACGTTTGGACACCAAAAACTTTAAACAAAGAACAAAAGCAGTTTTTTGAGAAAATGCTTACAGATGAAAACTTTATTCCAAAACCAGAAAAGTCAGACAAATCTTTTTTTGAAAAAGTTAAAGATATGTTTTCATAATTAAATAAATATTAATACATTTGAAACTCACTTTCTTAGGAGAGTGAGTTTTTCTTTTTCATAGCAATTTTTCCCATCCTTTAGCAATAAAGGGTGGGTTTTTTTTGTAACAAAATCCGTATATTTACTACTTACTAATAATACAAATTCATACTTTTTATATATGAGCAATATTCTCGAAGTACAAAATGTGGTGAAACAATATGGCGATTATACCGCTTTAAATAATGTTTCGCTACAAGTTCCAAAAGGTAGTATTTATGGACTTTTAGGTCCTAATGGTGCTGGAAAAACCTCTTTAATTCGTATCATCAATCAAATTACAATGCCAGATAGTGGCTTGGTGTTATTGGATGGCGAAAAGTTAAATCCAGAACATGTAAAACACATTGGATACATGCCAGAAGAGCGCGGTCTATATAAAACCATGAAAGTAGGCGAGCAATGTTTGTATTTGGCTCAACTTAAAGGAATGCCCGAAGCAGAAGCTAAAAAACAATTAAAATATTGGTTCGAAAAATTTGAAATTCAGGGTTGGTGGGACAAAAAAATCCAGGAACTTTCTAAAGGTATGGCGCAAAAAATTCAGTTTATTGTAACGGTTTTGCACCAACCTAAATTACTGATTTTAGACGAACCTTTTTCTGGTTTCGACCCAGTTAATGCGAATTTGATCAAAGATGAAATCATCGAATTAAATAAAAAAGGAACTTCAGTAATTTTTTCTACACACCGAATGGAATCTGTAGAAGAAATGTGCGATTACATTGCCTTAATTCACAAATCAAATAAATTAATCGAAGGAAAGTTAGAAGATGTAAAACGCCAACATCGTACGAATACGTTCCAAGTGGGAATCGTTACTAATAATATTGAAGGTTTAATGTTGCAACTAACACATAAATTCACTTTGAATCAAACTAATTTTAAATCGTTAAATGATGATTTAAAATTAGAAGTGCATTTAGGTCAGTACAATTCAAATGAGTTACTTTCAATTCTAACTCAATTCGGACAAGTAACGCATTTTGTAGAAAAAATTCCAAGTGTAAACGATATATTCATTCAAACCGTTAGTCAATAATTATGAGCGTATTATCTTTAATTATCAAGAGAGAATTTATTGCAAAAGTGCGCAATAAATCATTTATCGTAATGACGTTTTTAGGTCCGTTATTGATTGTAGGAATGACCTTTTTAATTGCTTATTTATCTAGTGTAAACAAAGGAGAAGTTAAAACTATTGGAGTTCACGATAGAGCTAATGTGTTTGTAAACGATTTTAAAAATTCAGAAGATATCAAGTATGTAAATCTTTCAGGTTTGTCATTTGATAAGGCAAAAGATTCATCAAGTAACGCTTTTGAGGGTTTAATTTATGTGCCAGAAGTTCAAAATATCGAAGAATTGGCTACTAAAACTACTTATATTTCAGATGATAGTCCGAAAATGGATTTCTTAATGAATTTACAAAAAGTTATTGATACTAAATTAAACAAAGAAAATCTGAAAAAATTAGGTTTTGATGCCAATACCATCGAAAAAGCAAAAATTAAGTCAGAAGTTCAATTTGCGAAATTTTCAGGAGAAGACGGATTAAAATATTTAAATGAAATCAAAATCGGAATTGGTTTCGCTTTCGGATATTTAATCATGATGTTCATTATTATTTACGGAAACATGGTAATGCGAAGTGTTATTGAAGAAAAAACGAATCGTATTATTGAAATTATCATTTCTTCGGTAAAACCTTTCCAATTGATGATGGGGAAAATCATAGGAACCTCATTAGCCGGAATTTTGCAGTTTTTAATTTGGATTATCTTAGGAAGCATTATAATGATTGGGGCTACTTTTTTTATGGGAGGCAACCAAGAAGCTGTGGCTACATCACAAATTACTGCTGAACAAGCTGTAGTGGCAACTAATTTTATGAGTCAAATTCAATTATATTTGCATGAAATTCCATTGGCTTCTATTTTAATTTCATTTGTAATTTTCTTTATTGGAGGTTACTTTTTATACAGTTCGTTCTACGCTGCTATTGGAGCTGCAGTAGATTCTGAAACTGATTCCCAACAGTTTTTAATGCCAATCATCATGCCTTTGATGTTAGCCGTTTATGTTGGTTTTTTAACGGTTATGAATGATCCACACGGGACGGTTGCTGTAGTCTTTTCATTAATCCCATTAACATCTCCAATTGTGATGTTAATGCGTATACCTTTTGGAGTGCCATTATGGCAATTAGCACTTTCTGTAGTTTTATTGTACGGAACGTTTATCTTTGTAGTCTGGTTTGCGGCAAAAATCTATCGAGTAGGTATTTTAATGTACGGAAAAAAACCAAGTTGGAAAGAATTATATAAATGGTTAAAATATTAAAGTAAGTTTAAAGTTAAGGAGTTTAAAAGTAAACCTTTAGTCTTTTACCCTTAACCTGTTACCTAAAAAAAATGAGTAAAATCCTTATCATAGAAGACGAAGCAGCCATTCGAAGAGTATTAACAAAAATACTTTCCGAAGAAAATGATTCGTATAAAGTTGAAGAAGCAGAAGATGGTTTGCAAGGAATCGAAAAAGTCAAAAATGAAGATTATGACTTGATTCTTTGTGATATCAAAATGCCAAAAATGGATGGTGTTGAGGTGTTAGAAGCCGTTAAAAAAATCAAACCTGAGATTCCAATGGTAATGATTTCAGGTCATGGTGATTTGGAAACTGCCATTAATACGATGCGTTTAGGAGCTTTTGATTACATATCAAAACCACCCGATTTGAATCGTTTATTGAATACTGTTCGAAATGCCTTAGATAAAAAACAATTAGTAGTAGAGAACAAAATTTTGAAAAAGAAAGTCTCTAAAAACTACGAAATGATTGGAAACAGCGAAGCTATCAATCACATCAAAACTATGATTGATAAAGTCGCTCCAACAGATGCTCGAGTTCTAATTACAGGTCCAAATGGAACTGGAAAAGAATTAGTAGCCCACCAATTACATGAAAGAAGCGAGCGCTCATCAGCTCCAATTATTGAAGTGAATTGTGCGGCTATTCCATCTGAATTGATTGAAAGCGAATTGTTTGGTCACGTAAAAGGTGCTTTTACTTCTGCTGTGAAAGATAGAGCTGGAAAGTTTGAAGCAGCTGATGGCGGAACCATTTTCTTAGATGAAATTGGCGACATGAGTTTATCGGCTCAAGCCAAAGTTTTACGTGCGTTACAAGAAAATTTAATTCAACGTGTTGGTGCTGACAAAGACATAAAAGTGAATGTTCGTGTGGTTGCTGCGACCAATAAAGATTTGAAAAAAGAAATCGAAGAAGGTAGATTTAGGGAAGATTTATATCACAGATTAGCGGTAATTTTAATCAAAGTTCCAGCTTTAAACGATAGAAGAGATGATATTCCAGAATTGATTGAGCATTTTGCTGCTAAGATTGCTTCGGAACAAGGAACTTCTCCAAAATCATTTTCAAAATCAGCTATCAAATTATTACAAGAATACGATTGGACAGGAAATATCCGTGAATTACGAAATGTAGTAGAGCGCTTAATTATTTTAGGTGGAAACGAAATTTCGGAACAAGATGTAAAACTGTTTGCGAGTAAATAAATAATGCTTTAAGCATTAGGCAATAGGCATTAAGTTGCTTATGGCTTATAGCTTATGGCTTACAGCTATAAAAAAATGCAATTAAAAAAAATAAATCCCAACCTTCAAAAAGCACTTATTGAAAACGATTTAATCGAAGCGAATGAGTTGCAACAAGAAACATTCTCAACTATTAAAAGTGGTGTAGATGCTGTTATTCAAGCGCCAAATGGTTCTGGAAAAACGACTACTATTTTGATGAATGTGATTCAGAAAATGGAAAAGCCGGTTGGAGAAAGTACACGCGCTTTAATTTTAGTTCAAGATAAAGAGAAAGTGCTTGAAGCTGTTGAAACTTTTAAGAAATTAAACCGTTATAACAACTTAAGAGTTTTTGGTGCTCACGAAAAAGGGGATATCGATTATGATAAAAACCAAATTTCCTTAGGAATGGATGTGTTGATTGGGACACCTATTCGTATAAACGAAATGTTCTCATCAGCAGGATTCAATATGACAACTATTAAAATGTTTGTTGTGGATGATGTGGAAGAAATGTTGCGTAAACGAGAAGATTCCATCATTCAAAGACTTTCTATGAGCGCTGAGAAAACCCAACGATTATTTTTCTGTTCCCAAATTACCGAAAGAGTAGAAGTGTTAGCAGACAGAATTATGATTGAACCACTTTTCTTCGAAATGGAAGATTAGATAAAAAAAGAGATATGGGAATAATGAAAGTATTTTCAGGAAGTGAAATTCTTGCTGAAGCGTTAAAGCAAAAAATTGAAACGGTTGGAGTTGAAGTAGTAAAAAAAGACAACTTACAATCGGCTAGAATGGCAGGATTTGGTTCTTCTGATTTGGCAGTTGAATTATTTGTAGATGAACGTTATTACGGTAAAATCAGTCCGGTTTTAGAAGAATTTAGAATGAATTTATAAGACATATAAAATACCATTTTATAAAAAAAGCTCCTGAATTTTCAGGAGCTTTTTAGTTTTATTTCACTTGGTCTAAACCTCTTTTTCTTAATAGTGGCGCAGTACTTGGTTCGGCACCTCTAAAGCTTTTGTAAAGTTCCATTGGATCTTCCGTTCCGCCTTTTTCTAAAACGTTTTTTCGGAATAATTTAGCGTAATCTTGGTTGAATAATCCGTTAGTTTTAAATACTTCAAAAGCATCGGTATCTAAAACTCCTGACCAAATATAACTGTAATATCCAGCCGAATAACCACCAGCAAAAATATGGTTGAAATAAGTACTTCTGTATCTAGGAATAATGGTACTTGGTAAGTTAATTTTGTTCATAGCTTCTTTTTCAAAAGTTTCAGCGTCAACCGAAATATTTCCTTTTTGAGTATGATATTGCATGTCTAAAAGAGAAGCTGCTAAATATTCAGTAGTAACAAATCCTTGATCAAAAGTTCCTGCTTTTTGCATTTTTTCAATTAACTTATCTGAAATTACTTCACCCGTTTTATAATGTTTTGCATACATTCTCATTACTTCTGGTTCGGCAGCCCAGTTTTCCATAATTTGAGAAGGTAATTCTACGAAATCTCTTGGAACACTTGTACCAGCTAAACTTTCATAAGTCACGTTTGATAATAACCCATGTAAAGCATGACCAAATTCGTGGAAGAATGTACTTACTTCATCAAAAGTTAACAAAGCTGGAGCGTTTTCTGTTGGTTTTGTGAAATTACAAACTATAGAAACTACTGGAGCAATTCGTTTTCCATTTTCCATTTTTTGAGTTCTGTACGATGTCATCCAAGCACCACCTCTTTTAGAAGCTCTTGGGTGGAAATCCATGTATAAAATTCCGATATGATTTCCGTTAGCTTCTGTTACTTCCCAAACAGTTACATCTTCGTGGTATTTTGGAACATTATTTAATTGTTTGAATTGTAATCCATATAAATTTTTACAAACGGTAAAAACACCTTCTCTTGTTTTTTCTAAACTAAAGTATGGTTTCATTTCTTGTTCATCCAAATCAAAACGCTCTTTTCTGATTTTTTCAGCGTAATATCTCCAATCGTAAGGTTGAACTTCATCTTTAATTCCGTCTTTTAACATCATTTGTTTGATGTCAGCCGCTTCTTTGTTTGCCATATTTAAGGCTGGAGTCCATAAATCCATCAACAATTTAGTAGCAGTTTCAGGATTTTTAGCCATCGATTTTTCTAACACATAATCGGCATGTGTTTCATAACCTAAAAGACGCGCTTTTTCACCTCTTAAATTAGCAATTTTAATCGCTAATTCTTTGTTGTCTTTATCGTTATTGTTATTCGCTCGCATTTGGTAAGCATTCCAAATTTCCTGACGCAATTTTCTGTTTGAACTATATTGTAAAAAAGGCATCACGCTTGAATTTGACAAAGTGAACACCCATTTTTCAGCTTTTCCTTTCGCTTTAGCATCAGAAGCAGCGGTTTCAATAAGTTCGTTTGGTAATCCTGCTAAATCATTTTTGTCTGAAATTACTAATTCATACGAATTGGTTTCCGCTAAAATATTTTGTCCATATTTTAATGTAGCAACTGCCATTTCAGAATTGATTTCTCTTAATCTTTTCTTGTTTTCTTCCGATAAGTTGGCACCGCTTCTAACAAAGTTTTTATAAAGATTCTCCAAAATCTTAGCTTGTTCTTTATTTAATTTGAAGTTCTTTTGGTTGTCCCAAATGGTTTTTACTCTTTTAAATAAAGCATCATTCAAATAAATATTGTCGTTATGTGCTGATAATTTTGGAGCCAATTCTTTTGCAATTGCTTGAATTTCTTCGTTGGTATTCGCACTGTTTAAATTGTAAAAAACAGTGCTTACTCTAGCCAATAATTTTCCCGAATTTTCCATTGCTAAAACCGTGTTTTCAAACGTTGGTTTTTGTTTATTGGATACTATGGCATTGATTTCGGCTTCTTGTTTTTTTATTCCTTCTAAAATAGCAGGTTTAAAATGCTCATTTTTTATTAAATCGAATGGTGGAACTTGATAAGGCGTGGTATATGTTTCAAAAAACGGATTCATAGTGGTTTTGTTTTTGTCTTGTGAATTAACTGTTACAGCACTTGTTAATGCTGAAAATAAAAGTAATGTTTTGATTTTCATTTTATGAAGTTTAAAACGTAAAAATAAGCGATTTCTAATTGGAAGTCTAAAACTTAACTATATTTTATGAAATCTAAAAGTTGCATTCTAAAATCTAATTTTTAAATCTATCTTTGCACCTTCAAAAATTTCAGTAAAAAGACTTTTTACTTTTTACTTCTAACTTTTTACTTTTAAAAATGATTACAGTAAACGACATTGCCGTAGAATTTGGCGGAACCACTCTTTTTAGCGAAGTAACTTTTGCCATTAATGAAACGGATAAAATTGCCCTTATGGGTAAAAATGGAGCAGGAAAATCTACGCTTTTAAAAATTGTTGCAGGAGCAAATAAGCCAACTCGTGGTGTTATTTCGGCACCAAGCGATGCTGTTATTGCTTATTTACCGCAGCATTTACTAACGGAAGATAATTGTACTGTGATGGAAGAAACATCAAAAGCATTTGCTTCGGTGTTGAACATGAAAAAAGAAATCGACGAAATCAACGAGCAATTGACTGTTCGTACTGATTATGAAAGTGATGAGTATATGAAATTGATTGAAAAAGTTTCGGAATTATCTGAAAAATATTATTCAATCGAAGAAGTAAATTATGAAGCCGAAGTTGAAAAAATATTAAAAGGTTTAGGATTTGAAAGAGAGGATTTCAATCGTCCAACAAAAGAATTTTCTGGTGGTTGGAGAATGAGAATTGAATTAGCAAAAATCCTATTAACTAAACCCGATTTGATTCTTCTTGATGAGCCAACTAACCACTTGGATATGGACAGTATCGAATGGTTGGAAGAATTTTTAATTACGCAAGCCAAAGCGGTTATGGTAATTTCGCACGATAGAGCATTTGTAGACAACATTACAAATCGTACTATTGAAGTAACAATGGGAAGAATTTATGACTATAAAGCTAAATATTCTCATTATTTAGAATTGCGAAAAGATAGACGCGTTCACCAACAAAAAGCATACGAAGAACAGCAAAAATTCATTGCCGATAATCAAGCGTTTATTGAACGTTTTAGAGGAACATTTTCTAAAACGGAGCAAGTACAATCACGTGTTCGAATGTTAGAAAAAATTGTTCCTATTGAAGTGGATGAAATTGATACTTCGGCTTTGAAGTTGAAATTTCCACCATCGGCTCGTTCTGGTCAATATCCTGTAATTGTTAAAGATTTAGAAAAATCGTATGGTGATAAGTTAATTTTTAAAGATGCAAATTTAGTTATCGAGCGTGGACAAAAAGTA
>NZ_JAIWOF010000076.1 GCF_020217025.1 Flavobacterium sp.
GCTTTCGTAGGTAAAAATGGTGAAGGTAAATCAACTATGATTAAAGCCATTATGAAAGAAATTGAAATCAATGGAGGTTCTGTAGAAATTGGTCACAATGCACAAATTGGCTATTTTGCTCAAAATCAAGCCGCTCAATTAGACGAAAACGCAACTATTTTTGAAACCATTGATAGAATTGCCGTTGGAGATGTTCGTACACAAATTAAAAATATTCTTGGCGCCTTTATGTTTCAAGGAGATGATATTCAAAAGAAAGTGAAAGTACTTTCTGGAGGAGAAAAAACACGTCTGGCAATGATTAAGTTACTGTTAGAACCTGTAAATCTTCTAATTTTAGATGAGCCATCCAACCATTTAGATATGAAAACGAAAGACATCATAAAAGATGCTTTACGTGATTTTGACGGAACTTTGATTTTAGTTTCTCACGATCGTGATTTCTTGGATGGTTTGGCTGAAAAAGTATTCGAATTTGGAAATAAGCGTGTTAAAGAACATTTCGAAGATATCAAAGGATTCTTAGTGCACAAGAAAATGGATTCGTTGAAAGAGATTGAAAAATAAGATTCGTGAATAAATAAAAAAAAGCTCCTTAATTGGGGCTTTTTCTGTTTTTGAATGTATTTGTTTTAGATTATCTTTTTATTAATATTCTTACTAATTTCTTGGTCAATTCAATAAAAATTTTAAATTTGTATAGTTGCACAAATATTTATTTCATTTTTAGCCTAAAATTTAACAAATCCTCCTTGATTAAGAATGTTTAAAAAAGCTGTTGTATTTTTTTGGATACTATTTTCCTTTCAGCTGTCCTTTGGACAAGGAATTGGATATAAAGATAAGTATGCAAGAGGTTTGTACGACAAAGCTTTAAAAGGCTTAAACGACTTAAAATGCAGCGAATCTTTATCGTATTCCCAACAACTTTTAGAATACGCTTTAAAGGAAAATAAGTATGATATGGCTGCGGCTTCCTACAATATCATTGGACTTAATTTTGAAGAATTTGGTGATTTAAAAAAGTCTATTCAATATTATAATTCTGGAGTTTCTTATGCCAAATTAGCAAAGAATGATACCATTGAGAATTATCTTTATAACAACATTGGAAATCTTTATTATTTCAGGCTAAAAGATTCCAATAAAGGACTTTATTATTATCAAAAGTCATATGAATTATCTAAAAAGTTAGATACACCAAGGGATATTGCTTTTGCAGAAATTAATTTAGCCGATGTTTATTTGGAGTTGAATGAACTAGATAAAGGTAAATATTATTTGCAATTAGTAGAAAAAAAAATGAATAACAACGATTACGAAATGGGAATGTCGTATTATTCGTTGATGGCTTATTACTATGAAATGCGGAATGATCTTGTGAATGCCGAAAAGAATTATTTAAAATGTGTTTCCGATTTTAAATATCAAGATATCGAATATCATAAATCGCATCAAATGGATATTTATGCAATGGTGTATAGATTTTATAAAAAGTATAATAAAACAGAAAAAGCGCTTTATTATTTAGAAAAACACGACCAACTTCAAGATGAACTTTTTAGTAAAGAAAGGAATATCGAAATAAAAATGGCTGGCGGAGACATTGAGGCACTTGAATACAAATATAAGGTGCAACAAATTGAAACTGAGAAAAAAATTCAGCATCAAAAAATGAAGGCTGCAAATCGTTTTAATAAAGTAGTACTGTGGTTTCTTGGTTTTGTAATAATATTTTTAATTTTTATTTTTAAAGGGTTTGTAAACTATAGAACTTTAAGTAAAAAGCTATCGGATTATAACTTTCAGTTACAAGTGGCTAGAGAAAAATCAGAAGAAGCAACTCGATTAAAAACACAATTTTTATCTAATGTGAGTCATGAACTAAGAACCCCTTTGTATGGTGTAATTGGTATGGCTGAAATTTTAGAAAGCGAACACAAAGAAATTAAAAAGAGTCCCTATTTTAACGCTTTGAAGTTTTCTTCACAATATCTTTTAACTTTAATTAATGATGTTTTAAACGTTTATAAAATTGAAGATAATAATATTGAATTCAATTATGAAAATATTAATATTAGAGAAGAAATTGGTCACATAAAAGAATCTATGAACGTCATAGCAAAGTCAAACAAAAATGAAATTATTGTTTCAATTGCAGATGATGTTCCTCAATTTATTAAAACCGATTTGACTCGATTCTCTCAAATTTTAATCAACTTAGTTAGTAATGCTTTAAAGTTTACCAAGAAAGGAAAGGTTACACTTAGTTTGTCCTTGGAGAATAAGGATAATAATGTGTTTTTGAAATTAGAGGTAAAAGATACTGGAATCGGAATTCCTGAAGAATATTTGGATAAAATCTTTGAAAAATTTGTTCAAGTTGATGTGAATTTGCAAGAACAATATAAAGGAACAGGACTTGGGTTGTCTATTGTGAAACGTTTAGTAGAACTTTTTAAAGGAAGTATTTCAGTAGAAAGTAAAATTAGAGAAGGCAGTAAGTTTACGGTTTTGTTTCCTCACATTCCAGCAGATGAAATTGTAATTTCAGAACAAATTAAAGAAAATTCGAATTCAAAACTTCAAAACTTAAATATTTTAGTGGTTGAAGACAATAAAATCAATCAAATGGTGACCCAAAAACTCTTGGAGAAAAATGGTCACAACTTCCAAATAGCAGAAAATGGTTTGGAAGCTTTATTACTAGTTGAAGAGAATAAATTTGATGTAATTCTGATGGATATCAATATGCCAGTTATGAACGGAATTGAAGCTTCAATCAAAATTAGAAATCTTGGAATTAAAACGCCGATTATTGCGTTAACCGCTTCTGACAAAGAAAATATTCTAAAAGAAATTCTAGAAAAGAAAAATGGCCTTACCGATGTTTTGGTAAAACCATTTGAATATGCCGATTTAGAAAATGTAATTTCGAGATATATTTAAGTTATTTCTTCTTCCATTTCTCAAAACCTAAAACACTTGGCTTGATTTCTTTTTGCCATTGCATTCCATAGGTTTTATTCAAAAAATTAAAAACCAATTCATTTTTAGTTTCATATTCCTCAAAATTAGTTGGAGCGATGCAACCAAAATCATGGAATTTTACATTGTATTTCTTCGCAAAAGCCAAATCTTCTTTGGTAATTACAGATGCAATTCCGCCCAATACATAAATCGTTTTAGTATTCGAATTGATTTCGATTTTAATCGTGTCGTTTTGCTTTTTCTCTTGTGCTTGAAGAGTAAAACTGAATAAAAAAATTATGATAATTTGTTTATAGTTCATTGTTTTTAATTTTTGATGAAACATCTGAACCTCCCCATTCGACAAGAGTAAAACCTCTTCGATTGGTTTTAGGTAGTTGTTGCTCGTTAATATTTTTAAAATTCTCTAAACCATAAAATTCCACATAAATTCTGATACTAGTTTCTGGTTTAGGATTTACATTTAAAGTGGCAATTTCACTACATTTTTCATTTATTAAGAAATGAATAAAGTTATATTTATTACGTTCTAAGACAGGCAACCAATATTGTATGAAGTCATTTGTTTCTTGATTGTTTAAACCAATATTTTCAAGCTTTTCGATGAAAAATTCTGTTAACTTTTCTTTTGGAACAATGAAGCCATCGTTATATTTATAATGTTCTTCTGGAAAGTCAATAGTTCCATCCCAAAATAATGAACTGTAATAACGATTGGTTTTTTTATCAAAAATTTGTCCGTTTGGCTCTGCAATTACTTCCCAATTTTTATCGTATTTTGGGAATGTTGTTAGTAATTTTCCTTTTACATCCAATTTAATATCAAGAGCAGTTTTTTCTGTTGGATAAAGATATATGACTGGTTTTTCTAATATAATATGCTGATCTGATTTGAGATTAACTACAAGATTCTCTTTATTTTCAATTTTTATCTTATGTGATTTAAATTCTATAAATGAAATTTCTAAAATATCATTTAATTTAACTTCAATAGAGAATTTTCCGTCAAAATCGGCTTGTGTTTCTGCTTTTGAATTTAGATTTTTTATATAGGCTCCAGGTATAGGAAGTTTTTCACAATCGTAAACTGTTCCAGAAATTTTAAAAACATCGCTTTCGTTTTTTATTGAATTTTCAAGGGAATATTTTTTATATAATTGCTTTAATTCTCGTTTAGAAATAGTTTTTGTAGTAATTAGAATGGCACCGTTTTTACCAATTTGTCCATAGATTGCTATTGCCTCTTTATCTTTTAAAACCTTTACCGATTCGATGTTTTTAGAATCAAATGCATCTAAAATATCTTTATAAACAATTTTTTCGTTTACAACAATTAGTGCTTCATTGAATGCTTTTTCTTGTCCAAAAGTGGTTATCGCAAATAGAAAAAATAGCAGTATTTTTAATGATTTCATTATTTTGTTTTTTTTTAATTTGTTTTTAAAATTATTCTTGCTATTTCTTGATTGTAATAATCACAACTCCTTTTTTTCCTTTTTCACCATAAATCGGAATAGCTCTTTCAGGTTCTAAAATAACGATGGTATCAATTTTTTGCTTACTCAATGGCGCATACGGACTCGTAGGATTTTCTCCAAAAAGTGACTCTTCGGAATATTCAACACCATTTATATAATAAATTGGTTCTTTCAATTCTACCACCGATTCAATTTCTTCTGGATTTAAATTATTTAGCGATTTTTTACTTAATTTTCCGTCAATAAGTAGTAAATCATCATTTGGTTCTTTTTTGTCTTTTTCCTGAGTTGTCTCTGCCGATTTCATTGTAACATCATAACGCTTTCCTTTAGCTAAATAGCCTGAATTATTTATTGAAGCTGAATTCGAAATATTATTGTTATAGGTTGGAACCAAACTCGTTTTTGCCATTTCTTGAACTTCTTCCATAGCAATTGGAACCGGAATCATAACTTCTTTTTTCGATTTGTAATTGATGGTATCGTTAATTACAATGTTGTTCTGAATTACGATTTGTTGTTGTAAAATTTGTTCCGCATCTTTTTTAATTTCTGGAGTTGTGTTTACCAATCCATTCGCTGTTTCAGGTGTTGGAATCGTTTTTTTTGATGAATCAATAGTAGTAACTGTATTTTCTGGAACAATTACATTTTCTTTTTCTTGCAGTAAGAAAAAAGTTAATGTTCCTACTAAAACTATCGAAGCTGCTACTGCTAATTTTTTCCACAAATGTTTCTCCTTTTGAAGTGTTTGCGTTTCCATTTTGTCTTCCACGCGTGCCCAAATCTTCTCCATTCCTGGAAAGTCTTTTTGCTCGGCGTTTTCGGCAGCTTGTTGTATTTTTTTATATAATTTTTCTTCTGTTCCCATGACTATTTTGCTTTTTGATAATAAAAAGTTCTTACCAATTCTTTTAATTTACTTTTCGCTGCATTTAATTGCGATTTCGATGTTCCTTCACTAATGCCAAGTTGTTCTGCAATTTCTTTGTGCGAATAGCCTTCAATCACAAACAAATTAAAAATCGTTTGGCACCCATCGGGAATATAATTCAGTAAATTGAGCAAATCTTCTTCTTCTAAATCGGTAACTTCATCTGCTAAAGGTTGCGAATTGTAGCTCACATCTTCCAAATACAAATTAAAGTTGATGTTCTTTTTAATTTGTAACAGACAATTGTTCACCGTTATTTTTCGCGCCCAAGCTTCAAAAGCCAAATCTTCTTTTAGTTGATCTATTTTTGTAAATAGGGTAAAAAAAGCATCGGCCAATACTTCTTCTATTTCTTCCTCCTTTTTTAAATACCGTTTACACAAACGATAGAGTTTTGGCGCCATAATTTCATACACCATGCGTTGTGCTTCACGGTGTTGTTTTCGGCAGCCTTGTATGTGTTTTACATCCATAAAATGTTTTATTTTCAAAAATCAAGTTCAAGGACAAATGCAATATTCAATTTGTTTTGCTTTTGAACTTGTTCTTGAATTTGAACTTGTTCTTGACTTCGCTTTTTTATATAGAGCATAAAAGTTTGTAAAAGGTTGGGAAGGGAGTAAAAAAAATTATTTCTTCGACGTTAATTGGTAAATTATAGTTTCTAAAGTCTCCGTATCATTGTCTTCGCACAATAAAAACTCAATTTCATTTTCTGATTCCTTGTAAAGCGTAATACCTTCAAATTTCTGATGTTCCGATAATAATTGCACGTCAATAATTTCAAATGTCGGAGCATGCATAATACCTAAAATGGTTCCTAAAACTTCGCCATCTTCATAAGTAGATTCGGTGTTTTCGGCGCAAGCCAAGAAATAAATTTTATCGTTCACTAAAATCGCATCAGTAAAAGTGGTTTCAATATCATCTAATGTTGGAAGTGAAATCGGTACAAATCGAATACCATCTTCTTGGTTATTCGGAATAATAAAAATGCCGTTTCGACTATTTTTTGAATTGCCTCTTTGAAAAAGTAACATGGTTTGATGCGCATAAATAGCACCTTCAATATTCAATTGGTCATCGGTAAACGAACCAACATTTTTTAAATTTTGGTATAAAACACTTAAATCTTGCGTTTGTAAAGCATCCGAACCCAAATCTAAAGTGAACATCGTATTACGTTTTTGAGTTGAACCTGAACCCAACATAATTAGTTGATTTCCATATTGGGTAATGCTCTCTAAATCAGGTTTATTTTCTTTTTCAATGTTTTCTCTCGCTTCTTTTACCAATGGAAATTTCAACAAAAGTTTTTTATCGATGTCGTATTGGTACAAAAAGTTACTCGAATCCGAAATAACAAATAAAACATTTTGGGAATACACCAATCCTGATGCTGCCGAAATACCTTTTATCGTGAAGAAATTAGTAAGTTTAAAATTTTCCATATTTTTACAAAAGAGTTAACAATTTTTAGCGCAAATTAGCCTCTAAAAGTACTATTTTTACAGAGATTTAAAACCAACAACGATGGAAAATATCAATATTGAAGATTTTAAAGTAAAAGGTAAAATTAAGTTAGATGATTTTCTAACCAAACTTCCTATTGATACCGACAAAGAACAAGAAGAATTAGCTTTAGATAAAATCCAACAGAAACTTTCTAAAAAGCAAGATGCCATGTACGCGCACAATCGTTATGCGTTTTTAATTTGTTTGCAAGGAATGGATACCAGCGGAAAAGATAGCTTAATTCGTGAGGTTTTCAAGGAATTTAATCCGCGTGGCGTTGTGGTGCACAGTTTTAAAACACCCAATTCAACCGAATTAGAACACGATTATTTATGGCGTCATTATTTGGCTTTGCCTGAAAAAGGAAAATTCGCAGTTTTCAATCGCACGCATTATGAAAATGTATTGGTAACGCGAGTGCATCCCGAATATATTTTGTTTGAAAATTTACCTGGAATTGAAAAAGTAGAAGATATTACGGCTCAATTTTGGGAAAACCGTATGGAACAAATGGTGAATTTTGAGAAACACATTTCACAAAACGGCACAAAAATCTTAAAGTTCTATTTTCACATGAGTAAAGACGAACAAAGAGAACGTTTATTAAAACGATTAGAAAATCCGGAAGACAATTGGAAATTCTCAACAGGAGATTTAAAAGAACGTGAACGTTGGGACGATTATATGAAATATTACGAAGAAGCGATTAATAAAACATCAACTGATTTTGCTCCTTGGTATATAATTCCAGCAGATGATAAAGGCGTTGCGAGATACATTGTAGCCAAAACCATTTGGGAAGAAATGCAAAAACTAACCGACATCACCGAACCCGAATTAGATCCAAAAGTTAAAGCGAATATTGAAATGTATCGCGACCAATTGAAGAAATAACAAGCTTAAAACGATAAACAATTATAATGAAAGTATACACAAAAACTGGCGACAGTGGAACTACAGCCTTATTTGGTGGAACACGTGTACCCAAACATCATATTAGAATTGAAAGCTATGGAACAGTTGACGAATTAAATTCCCACATCGGATTAATTCGCGACCAAGACATGAGCGATTTATACAAAAAGGTCTTAATTGAAGTTCAAGATCGATTATTTACTGTTGGAGCTATTTTAGCAACGCCGCCAGAAAAAGAAACTTTGAAAAACGGTCAACCACGCTTGCAAAACCTTGGAATTGTAGAATCGGATATCGAATTTTTGGAAAACGAAATCGATAGGATGGAAGAAGCGTTACCGCCAATGACACATTTTGTTTTGCCAGGCGGACATACAACCGTGTCATATTGTCATATTGCACGCTGCGTGTGCCGTAGAGCCGAGCGTTTAGCGGTACATTTGAATGACATAGAACCCACAGATGAACGCGTAATTAAGTACCTAAACCGACTTTCTGACTATCTTTTTGTGTTGGCACGAAAGTTGTCCCATGATTTGAACGCTGACGAAGTACAATGGATTCCTAGAAAATAGTGTTCAGTAATCAGTTTTAAGTGTTCATTATGCCTGAAAACAGTAATGAAAAGTCATGTTTTGAGTACTTAAAAAAAAACGTTCTTAAATTTTAATAAAAAAAGTAAAAAAAAACTTGCCTTATTGGGTAATAAATTTATTTTTGCATAAACTTAAATCGATAAAAGATGTATTGGACATTAGAATTAGCGTCATACTTAAGTGATGCACCTTGGCCAGCAACCAAAGATGAACTTATCGACTATGCTATCAGAACTGGAGCTCCATTAGAAGTAGTGGAAAACTTACAATCTATAGAAGACGAAGGAGAAATCTATGAATCAATGGAAGAGATTTGGCCTGATTATCCTACTGACGAAGATTATCTTTGGAATGAGGATGAATATTAAAAATAAATAAACACAACAGAAACAAGTCTCTTTACTGAGACTTTTTTTGTGGTTATATTTGCAAACTATTTAGAAAATAAAAAATTATGAGTATCATAAATTCCATATTGAAAGCTTTTGTGGGAGACAAATCGGAGAAAGATGTAAAAGCGATTCAACCACTTATTAACAAAGTAAAATCTTTTGAGAGTGTTTTACAAGCATTGTCTCATGATGAATTGCGTGCTAAAACAGCCGAATTCAAAGCTAAAATTCAACAGGCTCGCGCTGACAAAGACGCTAAAATTGCTTCTTTAAAACAAGACGCAGAACAAACTCAAGACATCGATGCGCGTGAAGATATTTATGCTGAAATCGATAAAATTGAGAAAGAAGCTTATGAGATTTCTGAGAAAGTATTAAACGAAATTCTTCCAGAAGCGTTTGCAGTTGTAAAAGAAACAGCGCGTCGTTTTAAAGATAATACAACGATTACAGTTACTGCTACTCCAAAAGACAGAGAGTTATCAGCAACTAAATCGTATATCACAATTGAAGGTGATAACGCTACTTGGGCAAACTCTTGGAATGCTGCAGGAAAAGCTATCACATGGGATATGATTCACTACGACGTTCAGTTGATTGGTGGAGTTGTATTGCATCAAGGTAAAATTGCCGAAATGCAAACAGGTGAAGGAAAAACATTAGTAGCAACATTACCTTTATACTTAAATGCCTTAACTGGAAACGGAGTGCATTTAGTAACGGTGAATGACTACTTAGCAAAACGTGATAGTACGTGGAAAGCTCCTTTATTCGAGTTCCATGGATTAACTGTGGACTGTATTGATAATCACCAGCCAAACTCTCCAGAAAGAAGAAAAGCATACGAAGCTGATATTACTTATGGTACAAATAACGAATTTGGTTTCGATTATTTGAGAGATAATATGGCGCACGCTCCAGAAGATTTAGTACAACGCAAACACAATTATGCGATTGTCGATGAGGTCGATTCAGTTTTAATTGATGATGCTAGAACACCATTGATTATTTCTGGACCAGTTCCGCAAGGAGATCGTCACGAATTCTTAGAATTAAAACCAAAAGTTGAAAATTTAGTTAGTTTACAACGTAAATTAGCTACGGATTGTTTGACAGAAGCAAAACGTTTATTCAAAGAAGGAAATACTAAAGACGCTGGTTTCAACTTATATCGTTCAT
>NZ_JAIWOF010000077.1 GCF_020217025.1 Flavobacterium sp.
ACAGAGCGTTACCAAAAAGTAAAGCGTTAATTAAATTCTTATCGGAAGAAGGAGTAAAACAATTACTTCAAAAAACAGAGAATTATTACATGCAAGATAACAACAGAGAAATGCCAAAAATTGATGAGGCGTTGTACTTTGTTATCGAAGAAAAAAACAATCAAGTTGAGTTAACGGATAACGGAATCCAATTCTTATCTACTGATACCGATGCTCAATTCTTCGTTTTACCAGATATTGGTTCAGGAATTGCCCAAATCGAAAGAGAAAATTTAGCTCCAGAAGAAGCAGCTGAGAAAAAAGAAGAATTATTCCGTGATTTTTCTGTAAAATCAGAGCGTATTCATACGTTAACACAGTTATTAAAAGCATACACTTTATTTGAAAAAGATACGGAATACGTTATCATGGACAATAAAGTAATGATTGTAGATGAGCAAACAGGACGTATCATGGATGGTCGTCGTTACTCAGATGGTTTACACCAAGCAATCGAAGCTAAAGAAAATGTAAAAATCGAAGCCGCTACTCAAACATTTGCAACCGTTACGTTACAGAATTATTTCCGTATGTACAGCAAATTAGGAGGAATGACAGGAACGGCATCAACAGAAGCTGGTGAGTTCTGGGAAATCTACAAATTAGACGTTGTGGAAATTCCAACCAATCGTCCAATGGCTCGTAAAGATAAAGATGATTTAATTTACAGAACTGTTCGTGAAAAATTCAACGCCGTTATCGAAGATGTAGTACAATTATCAAATTCAGGAAGACCTGTATTGATTGGAACAACGTCAGTAGAGATTTCGGAATTATTAAGCCGAATGTTGAAATTAAGAGGTATTCAACACAACGTATTGAATGCTAAAATGCACAAAAGCGAGGCTGAAATTGTAGCAGAAGCAGGAAAACCTGGAGTAGTTACGATTGCAACGAATATGGCAGGTCGTGGTACCGATATTAAATTATCTGACGAAGTTAAAAAAGCAGGTGGTTTAGCAATTATCGGAACGGAACGTCATGATTCGCGTCGTGTTGACCGTCAGTTAAGAGGTCGTGCGGGTCGTCAAGGAGATGTGGGTAGTTCGCAATTCTACGTGTCTTTGGAAGATAACTTAATGCGTTTATTCGGTTCGGAAAGAGTAGCGAAAGTTATGGATAGAATTGGTCTAAAAGAAGGTGAAGTAATTCAACATTCGATGATGACAAAATCTATCGAAAGAGCTCAGAAAAAAGTAGAAGAAAATAACTTTGGAGTTCGTAAACGTTTGTTAGAATATGACGACGTAATGAACGCACAAAGAGAAGTAGTATACAAAAGAAGACGTCACGCTTTACACGGCGAACGTTTGAAAGTGGATATTGCCAACATGATGTACGATACTTGCGAATTAGTAGTAGAACAAAACAAATTGGCAGAAGATTTCAAAAACTTCGAGTTTGAATTGATTCGTTACTTCTCAATCAGTGCACCAGTTACACCAGCGGAATTTGCAAAATTATCAGCAAGAGAAATTACTGGAAAAACATACAAAGCGGTTTTAGCTCATTATGAGGAAAAAATTGCTAGAGATGCACGTGAAGCGTATCCAATCATCAAAAATGTGTACGAAAACAATAATGGTCAATACCAAAGAATCATTGTTCCTTTCTCTGACGGAATCAAATCATTAAATGTGGTTACTGATTTAGAAAAAGCATATACTTCAGAAGGTCGTTCGTTAGTGGCAGATTTCGAGAAAAACATCACATTAGCAATTGTGGATGAAGCTTGGAAAAAACATTTACGTAAAATGGACGAATTGAAACAATCGGTTCAGTTAGCGGTTCACGAACAAAAAGATCCATTATTGATTTATAAATTCGAAGCGTTTAACTTGTTCAAGAAAATGATTGACGATGTAAATAAAGAAGTAATTTCGTTCTTGTTCAAAGGTGATTTACCTTCTCATAATACATCGGAAATTCAGGAAGCTAAGCAAGTGCAACAAAAAGAAAACTATACTGAATCTAAAGAAGATTTAGATAGTGAAGATACAGCAGCACAAGCAAGAAGAGCTGGAGAAATGGCAAGTCAAAGACCTCAAGTAACGGAAACAATTACTAGAGAAATGCCAAAAATCAATCGTAATGACACTGTTACTATCAAACACGTAATGAGTGGCAAAAGCGAAACCATGAAATATAAAAAAGCAGAAAGCATGTTAGCTTCTGGTGAATGGGTTTTGGTTAACGAATAATCAAAAACACATAGAAATAAACTAATCCTCAATTGCTAAAAGTAGTTGGGGATTTTTTATCTTTGATAAAATTAAAAATCACTCAAAATGAAATCTAAAATTCTATTCTTCGCATTCTTTCTTTTTCAAACTATTGCTGTTTTAGCACAAGATATGGCTTCATTAAAAACGGAAGCTTTAAAATCATACAAAGCGAGTGTAAATATGAATTTTGACGATATTTTCGCTACTACCTATCCAAAAGTGTTTGATATTATTCCGCAAGACCAAATGAAAAAGATGTTTGGTCAAATGATGGAAAACGAGCAATTTTCAATAAAGTTAGTGGAAGTAGAACCTAATTTTTCATTTGGTGAAATCAAGAAGATAGAAGGGAAATCTTTTTGTATAGTAACGTACAATAACGTAATGACGATGAAATTCAAACAACCAATGGATGATGCAGAATCAATGACGGATATTTTTAAATCATCAATGGAAGCAGATAAAGTTACCTATGATAAGTTAACCAATACATTCCGTATCGAAATGCGTTCTACACTAATCGCTGTTGCGGATGATTTGACAAAAAACCAATGGAAATTTTTAAATAAAGACAAAGAGAACAAAATGTTTTCGATGTTATTTGATGCAAAAATTTTAAAAGCTTTAGGATTGTAATATGAACGAAAATAATATCACTTACACCGAATTTTTCAACCAAGTTAGAGCGAGTATCGCTGATGGTACTTTTGCGAAATTAACACTAGCTAAAACCGTTGGAAAACCCGAATTACAAAACATTTACGTAAAAACTATCGTAGAAGACAACATCTTAAAATTGTCGATGACGTATAAAATTTACACGACTGAAAAGCAAGAATTGGTAAAAATCTGCAAATTAGACGATTTAGAAGCAGAGTTAATCCCGCACATTAATAACCCATTTTTATCTGCTCTGTTATTTACAACCGAAGCCGATATTACCATGAAATTAAACAAAAAACGAGTTGCTAGTATTATTGAACAACCGCCAACGTTTAAAAATGCGGATGCGAATTTGGTAGAGTTTTTAAGCTCGAAATAAATGAAATACACAAATTTTAAAAAATGGTTATTTATAATTATTGGAGGTTTTATTACTTCAATTTTTAGTTTTACTGTGCTATATTATTTATTAATCCCAGACCTATGTTATTATCATTCACATGAAATGAATTATATCATGAGTTTATTCTTTACAGTTTATCCTGGAAGTAATGGGCATCCTTCACCTAATTTGATAAATTTTATTCTTTCGTTTTTAGTTGGAAGTTTAATTGGTTTTGTTACTTTTAAGAAGTTTGTAAAACATTAAAATACTTATTCCCCATCAGGAAAAATCTTTCCAGGATTCAATACATTATTTGGATCAAAGATTGCTTTGATGCGTTCCATTAATTCTAAATGTACTTTTGAAAATGCAATATCCATGTAGTTTTTTTGTACTAAACCAATGCCGTGTTCACCAGAAAGTGTTCCTTTTAAACCAACTGTCAATTCAAAAATTTCACGAATCCCTTTTGGAACTTCCGTTTTCCAATTGTCATCGGTCATGTTGCCTTTGATGATGTTGACGTGTAAATTACCATCGCCCGCATGTCCATAACAAACGGATTGAAATCCATATTTCGAACCAATTTCTTTGATGCCTTTTAATAGTTTTGGTAATTCATATCTTGGTACAACGGTATCTTCTTCTTTATAAATCGAATTTGCTTTTACTGCTTCTGCCACAGAACGACGCATTTTCCAAAGGGCATTTTTTTGTTCGTCAGTATCAGCAAACAAAACTTCGTCAATTTCAAATTGCTCTACGACTGCCAAAATTTGTTCAGCTTCTTGCATCAAAATTTCTGGGTAATTTCCATCTACTTCTATCAATAAATGCGCTTGAACGTTGTCTTTCACTTCCACATTCAAACCATCGACAAATTTCAATGTCCAATCAATGGCATCGCGTTCCATAAATTCTAAAGCACTTGGCACAATTCCTGCTCTAAAAATGGATGAAACGGCTTCACACGCTTGCTCAGCTTTATAAAACGGAACCAAAAGCAATACGTTATGTTTGTTTTGAGGTAATAATTTCAATACAATTTTAGTCACAATTCCCAAAGTTCCTTCACTACCCACCATCAATTGCGTCAAATTATAACCTGTCGAATTTTTCAAGGTATTAGCACCTGTCCAAATGATATCACCTGTTGGCAAAACTACTTCTAAATTCAGCGCATAATCTTTCGTAACACCATATTTCAAAGCTCTCGCACCACCTGAATTTTCTGCAATGTTGCCGCCAATATAACAACTTCCCATACTACTTGGATCTACTGGATAAAACAAGCCTTTTTCAGCCACAGCTTCTCGTAAAACTTGTGTAATTACACCAGGTTCGGTAGTAACTTGTAAATTTTGCTCGTCAATTTCAATAATTTGATTAAATCGCTCCATTGAAATCGCAATACCACCATAAATCGATAAAGCACCACCACTCAAACCCGTACGCGCACCAATAGGCGTTGTCGGTATTTTATAAGTGTTGGAAACTTTTAAAATTTGCGCCACTTCTTCGGTATTCGCAGGTTTCACTACCACATGAGGCGGAAAACTCAAATCTTCCGTTTCATCGTGACCATACGTTTTTCGAGTAGCCTCATCAGTAAAAATATAAGCCGAACCTACAATGTTTTCAAGTGCCAGTATTATTTCAGGATTCATAGTGTAAAATTGAAAAGTAAAGATATTAAAAACTACTTAAAACCCAATACCAAATAGCAATAGTAATCAACGACAACGGAATTCCAATTCCAATCATCATGCTGCTTAATTTCGGTTTTAATCCGTAGTTAGAGGCTAAAATCGCACCAGTAATCATCGGCGCCATGGCAGATTCCATAATGGAAACATCAATTTCTAAACCTTTTCCGTTTAACACCATTTTGTAAAGCAAAAAGAATAAAGTTGGCATCAAAATCAATTTGAAAAGTAAGCCTAGAGTTAAAAAACGCCAATGTTTACTTCGCGTATCAATTTTTAATTGCAATCCAACCGCTACTAAAGCGACAGGTGTTACCGTGTTTCCGATTCGTAAAAACGAGTTTTGCAATGCTTCAGGAAATTCTAAAGAAAATATAGTACAAAATAAAGCAATCGTAAATGCAATGAAAGGCGGAAATTTTACAATTTTCAATACGATTTCAGAAGTGCTTAAATTGCCTCTTGAAAAGCTCGCTGCGACTAATATTCCTAAGGTAGTTACGACTACGAATGAACCAGGTTGGTCAACGATGATAGCGGTTTTCAGTCCGTCTGCACCATATAAAGCTTCTATTATTGGAAATCCTACGAATGAAGTATTGCTCAATCCACCCGTTAAAATCAAACAGCCAATTAGCTTTTTCGACCATTTGAAATAGGTTCCCAAAGCATAGAAAAACACAAACGATAATCCGAAACCTAACCATGCAATTCCTAAAGGATAAAGCAGAGCCAATGAAATAGTGATTTTCGGAATGTAATACAACGCCATAGCCGGAAGCGAAACGTAAATCACGTATTGATTCAAACTTTGATAGGCGTTTTTAGGAAATTGCGGTACTTTTTGAAGCGCAACGCCTAAAATCAAACATAAAAATAAAAGAATGATGTTTTCCATATGTCGAAAATCGAGAATACAAAGGTAATTAAACCTTGAGATTTCGATGTTTCATATTCTTACATTTTTTGTATTTTTACACAAAGCAAAACTCTTTTGAAAACACCTAATAAAAAATCGGCACTTTCAGAAATTCACGGCGTGGAACAACCCGAAACATTGAGTACAGTTGTCGCACATCAAATTCAACAATTCCGAAGAAAACAACCTTCGGCAGAGGAATTGATTGCTGGAATTTTAAAAGGTGATAAAACTGCATTGAGTCGCGCTATTACTTTGGTTGAAAGTACGAATCCTGAACATTTAGCCAAAGCGAATGAAGTGATAAAAGGTTGTTTGCCACATGCGAATAACTCCGTTCGTATTGGAATTACAGGTGTTCCGGGCGTTGGAAAAAGTACTTTTATTGAAGCTTTTGGAAAATATTTAACTTCTATCGGAAAGAAAGTTGCAGTATTAGCGGTTGACCCGAGTTCGTCTATTAGTCACGGAAGTATTTTGGGTGATAAAACCCGAATGGAAGAATTGGTTAAAGATGAAAATGCTTACATCCGACCAAGTGCTTCAGGTGATACGTTAGGTGGCGTTGCCAGAAAAACCCGTGAAACGATTATTTTATGTGAAGCATGTGGGTTTGATACGATAATTATTGAAACCGTTGGAGTAGGGCAAAGCGAAACCGCTGTTCACAGTATGGTGGATTTCTTTTTGTTATTGAAAATTTCAGGTGCTGGCGATGAATTACAAGGCATCAAACGTGGCATCATGGAAATGGCGGATACAATCGTAATCAATAAAGCGGATGGTGATAATGTTGCGAAAGCCAAATTAGCGAAAACCGAATTCAATAGAGCCTTACATTTATTTCCTGCTAAATCCTCAGGTTGGATTCCGAGAGTGACTACTTGCAGTGCTTATGAAAAAACAGGTATTGATGCGATTTGGGAAATTATTTCAGAGTATTTTGAATTGGTAAAATCGAATCATTATTTTGAAGAAAAACGCCAAAATCAAAACCAATTTTGGATGATGGAAACGATTAATGAACAATTGAAATCACATTTTTACAATCATCCAAATATCATTCAACTACTAGAAGAAAACAAAAAAGCCGTGCAAAATAATGAAATTTCACCTTTTGCAGCGGCTATGCATTTGTTGGAACAATATTTTAAAAAATAATTTTTAGTAGAGACAAGTCATTGACTTGTCTCTACGGGAATCAATAATAATCAAAAATTATTCTTGCTCGTAACGTTCAATTTCTCTATCGTAGAATTCTCCAGCAATGGTAATTAAATGTTCCATTTCAGATTCCAATTCTTTTTCGTCTTCTTCTTCGATGTCTTCTAAAAATTCTACTTCGTCATCTTTTAAATTGATTACGAATCTTGGATATTCTAAATGGATTACGAAAATATCTTCTGGAAAATCGGTATTATCACCGATAACAAATTTTGGTAAGTTCATGTTTTTATGATTTTAATTTCTTCTTTTTATTGTAATTGAACTTGTTCTTGAGTTTGCCCTTGAACAAGTTTTTTCGTTAAGTAATTAAAGCGAATATACAAAAATATCGCGGCTGCTGTTAATCCAGCCAAAAGTCCAATCCAAACGCCAACGGCTTTTAATTCGGTTTCTAATCCTAAGTAAATGGATATTGGAAATCCAATTACCCAATACGCTACAAAAGTAATATACATTGGAATTTTAGCATCTTGCAAACCACGAAGCGCGCCTAAAACCACCACTTGCAAGCCATCTGAAATTTGAAAAACAGCCGCCACTAAAAGTAAGTTAGCCGAAATTGCGATTACTTCTAAGTTTTTAGTTAGGTTTTCTGCGTCATTTATATCAATAAAAATATAAGGTAATGAAGTATGTAAGGCAACAAATAGCAATGCGAAAACGACTTCAATGATGATAGTAAGTAAGAAAATAGAAATCGCTACTTTTCGTAAGGTAACATAATCATTCAACCCTTTTTGATTTCCAATACGAATCATTGCAGTAACGCTCAATCCCATGGCAAACATGAAAGTTAACGAAGCTAAACTCAACGCAATTTGATTTGCTGCTTGACTGGTAGTTCCAATCATACCACACAACCAAATAGCTCCAGTAAACAAAGCTACTTCAAAGAACATTTGCATGGCAGAAGGTATTCCGATTTTAATGATTTTTTGGTTGATTTCTTTCTTAATTTCTTTTAAACTAAATCCTTTAAAATAGGGGTGGAATTTCGGTTTTAGATTCATCATGTAGTGCATAAAACCTAGCATCACAAAGCGTGAAACAATCGTTCCAACAGCCGCTCCAACGATCCCCCATTTTGGGAAAATCCAAATTCCGTAAATAAGGAAATAGTTAATCACCACATTGGTTATATTTCCAATAATAGTTGCCCACATGGAATATTTCGTTTCGCTCAAACCATCAGCAAATTGTTTGTACGCTTGGTACATAATTAACGGAATCAACGAAAAACCTACGATGTCTAAATACGGTTTTGCCATTTCCACTACAGCTTCAGGTTGGCCCATGTAAGCAATTAGCGGTTTGGAAAAGAAAATTAAGGTAAATAAAGCGACTCCTAAAATTGTACACAAATACAATCCATGATGAAACGCAGAACGACCGCCAGCAACATCATTTTTTCCATCGGATTCAGCTACTAATGGTGTAATGGCTGTTGAAAATCCGATTCCTAATGACATGGCAATGAATACAAAACTGTTTCCTAATGACACAGCGGCTAATTCGGTTGGGCCTAATTTTCCCACCATTATATTATCCACAATTCCCACAACGGTATGACCTAACATTCCTAAAATAATAGGGTAGGCGAGTTTTAAGTTATATGAAAATTCTTTAGCGTAGTCGGAAAAAGTCATTTTGGCAATTTTGTGGCAAAGGTAGTTATTTTGAAAAAGATTTTTCAATAATAAAACATTACTTAATCAACTTGGTTACTAGAAATTTTCTCTTCAAGAAATAAGTAAATATCATTTGTAGCATGAAAAGTAAATTGTTTACCCTTTGTGAATTTATTTAGATGAGAATTTTCTATATCCGATACAAAAATTGTTTTAAAAGTAAATAGACTTTTTGAATTTGGTTTTTTGCTTTCAAAATAAGAAACAGAACCGCGTCCATTTCCAATTGTATCGTAAATTTTAAGTGTTTTAATTTCAGAATATTTTATTTCCTTTCTACTAAAAGGAACTTTCCTTATTATAGAATCTTTAGTTAAAATTATTTTAGATTTCACACTAAAAAATATTACATAAGGTGTTAATAAAATAAAGGGTAAGGTGAAAAAAGATATTTTCCAATAGCCATCTCTAATTAAAACATACCCAAAAATAGATGCAATAACAGATATAGCAAGTCCTAGGATAAACCAAAAAAAGGAGACAAATGATTTTATGTTTACTGCGGGATATATTTTTTCCACATTATCCATTTAAGTAATTCGGGATTTAAAGTGAATTTACTTTTTTATATTTTGATTTATCGTATCACTTTCGATAAGTCCGTCTCGTAAACGAATGATTCTGTTTGCATAAGCGGCAATATCTTCTTCGTGCGTTACCAGGATTACCGTATTTCCGTTGGCGTGAATTTCGTTGAATAAATTCATGATTTCTACCGACGTTTTACTGTCTAAGTTTCCGGTTGGCTCATCTGCTAAAATGATAGAAGGTTTGTTTACCAAGGCTCTTGCCACTGCCACACGCTGACGTTGACCACCCGATAATTGATTTGGTTTGTGATCCATACGGTCTTGAAGTCCTACTTGTGTCAATACTTCAGTAGCTCTTTCAACACGTTCTGATTTCGAATGACCCGCATAAACCATTGGCAAAGCTACATTATCCAAAGCTGTTGTTCTTGGCATTAAGTTGAACGTTTGAAAAACGAATCCAATTTCTTTATTACGAATTCCTGCCAATTCATCGTCTTGCATTTCACTCACGTGTTTTCCGTTCAAAATGTACGTTCCAGAAGTTGGTGTATCCAAACAACCTAAAATGTTCATCAAAGTTGACTTTCCAGAACCTGAAGGGCCCATCAATGCTAC
>NZ_JAIWOF010000078.1 GCF_020217025.1 Flavobacterium sp.
ATATTCCCCTTTGTTGATTTCTAAATCGATGCCTTTTAACACATACACGATTTCGTTTCCTAAAGGGAAATCTCTTTTAATATTGGTTATTTTAATTAACGGATTTGCCATAATGAAATTAGAATTTAGCCTCTCGACTTCACTCGAGATGACAATATTATTGATGTAATACTATAATAAGTAGAAAAAGAAAGGAATTTGTTACATAAATGAAGTAAAACAATGATTTAATTTATCATTATATATAGCCATTGACCAAATTTATATCCTGATTTAAACAAATAAATTATTCCTAGTACGACTACAAAAGGAAGTATAAATTTGAAATACGTTGATTTAAAAAAAGATTGATTTTTCATAATAATCAATTTATAGATGTTTGATTATTAGTGCGAAAATATAAATTTTGTTACAACTAAAAACGAATTCTTTCAAACAGATGCGAACTAATCGTTTTATTCGGATTGATGATGAAATGTTCTTTTTCTTGCTCGGCTCTAAAAAACACAATTCCCCATTGAAACGTATCAATCGTAACCGAAACTTTTGGATGTTTTTTTATGATTTCCCAAGCTTCTTCCATGTCAGCTGACCAATGAATATCATCGAAAATCCAAACAGAATCATTTGAAATCGTAGGAAGTAAAGCCTCAAAATAATCTAAAGTAGCTTTTTTGGAATGGTTGCCATCGAAATAAATTAGGTGATGGGTAATGGGTGAAATGTCAAGGGTTTTAAAATAGCTTGAAAATTCGGTATTAACGAATTCAATATTTTGAAAATTTGAATTTTGTTCTTGCAATTGAACTTGCGCTTGCTTTTGCGTATTCGGACAACCTTCTAAAGTGATAATTTTTGCTTTGTCGTTTCCCAACGAAAGTGCAGAAGTCGCCAATCCTAAAGAAGTGCCAATTTCTAAAATACTTTTAGGTTGAAAATAACGAACGATTCTAAAAAGTAGTTCTGCATTTTTTGGAGTAATTCCTGCCGTTTGTGCAATTTTTGAGATTTCTCTTGTATTCGATTTAAATACGCGTGAACCAGCCCCAAAATCCGTTACATCAATTGTGTTTTTATTTTCTAAAAGTGATTTTCTATACGATTTTAATACTTCGTATTCTGGGTATTTAGTTGCATCATAAAAACATTTCGTAACCAAATCAAATACAAATGGCGAATGCACTCCATGTTCGTTTTTGGAATGGAAAAGGAATTTTAGGTAGGATTTGATTAAATGCTGCATTTTATAGTGATTAGTGAAAAGAGAATAGTAATTAGTTTGACTATTCACTAATTACTATTCACTAATTACTTTTTTATTCCATTTTCGAACTCAATTCAAACCAACGTTCTTCTTTTTCTTCTAAAGTTTGAATGATTTTTTGCAATTCATTAGCTTTTGCTTCAATTTTATCATCTGAAACTTTTCCGTCGGCGAATTCTTGTTCGATTTGCTTTTTATTGTATTCTAAATCTTTGATTTCTTTTTCAATTTTATTGAATTCCTTTTGTTCATTGAAACTCAAACCAGTTGAAGCCGTTTGTTTTTCTTTCCAATTTGTCTTTTCAGTACTAACCGAATTCAAAACTTTTGGTTCAGCCGAATCTTCATATGCTCTAAAATCAGAATAATTTCCGGGGAAATCTTCAATCTCGCCTTCACCTCTAAAAACAAATAAGTGGTCTACAATTTTATCCATGAAATATCTATCGTGACTCACCACTAATAAACATCCTGGATAATCTAAAAGGAAACTTTCTAAAACGTTCAGTGTTACAATATCCAAGTCATTCGTTGGTTCATCCAAAATCAAGAAATTTGGATTTTGAATTAAAACCGTACATAAATACAAACGTTTCAATTCGCCACCACTTAATTTTTCTACGAAATCGTATTGTTTTTTGGCATCAAATAAAAAGCGCTCCAATAATTGCGAAGCGGAAATAATTTTACCTTTCGTTAACGGAATATATTCGCCATATTCTTTGATAATATCAATAACTTTTTGTCCTGGTTTTGGATTGATTCCGCTTTGCGTGTAATAGCCAATTTTAATCGTATCACCAATAATTACTTTTCCTGAATCGGGTTGGATAGTTTGTGTTAAAATGTTCAAGAAAGTCGATTTTCCAGTTCCGTTTTTACCAATAATACCGATACGTTCACCACGTTGAAAGGAATAACTGAAATCTTTTAAAATGGTTCGGTCAGGGAAATTTTTGTTCAATTTTACCATTTCGATAATCTTGCTTCCCATGCGCTCCATGTTGATTTCCAACTCTACTACATTTTCCTTTCTTCGACTTTCGGCTTTTTCTTTAATGACGTAAAAATCATCTTGGCGCGATTTTGATTTAGTCGTTCTAGCCTTTGGTTGACGACGCATCCAAGCTAATTCTTTTACGAACAAATTCTGTGCTTTGTCAATACTTGCGTTTTCAGAAGCCAATCGTTCTTCTTTTTTCTCTAAATAATACGAATAATTCCCTTTGTATTGATAGATTTTTCCGTTGTCTAATTCGATGATTTCATTACAAACACGCTCTAAAAAGAAACGGTCGTGCGTCACCATAAACAACGTGATGTTTTCTTTTGCAAAATAGTCTTCTAACCATTCAATCATCTCTAAATCCAAGTGATTGGTTGGCTCGTCTAAAATCAATAAATCAGGTTTGCTAATCAGAATAATGGCTAACGATAAACGCTTTTTTTGTCCACCCGACATGTTTTTGACTTTCATTTTCAAGTCTTCCAACTTCAGTTTGTACAAAATTTGCTTGAATTGCGTTTCAAAATCCCAAGCATTGTGGCGATCCATATCATCAAAAGCTCTTTGATAGGCTTCTTCGTCATTCGGATTTTCTAAAGCTTTTTCGTAGCGTTCAATTACTTTCAGAATTTCATTATCCGAAGCAAAAATATTTTCCTCAATGGTTAATTCGTCTTGCAAATTATTGTTTTGCGACAGAAATGCCATGTTAATCTCTTTTCGAACTACCACTTGACCGGTATCAGGTTCATCCAAACCATTAATCATATTCATAATGGTAGTTTTTCCCGAACCGTTTTTAGCGATAAAAGCTATTTTTTGATCTTTATTAATTCCAAACGAAACGTTGTCAAACAAAACACGTTCGCCATAAGATTTTGAGATATTTTCGACTGATAAGTAATTCATTTTTTAATTTGTCAATTAGACAATATGGCAATATGCCAATCGTTTTGCAAAAATAGCTTTATTATTTCAAATTCGTATTTTTGTATTTCATAAATAAATATTGCAACTTTGACTTGTCAATCAATTGGCACATTGGCTAATTGAATATTGAAAATTAAATTCATGCAACTATCCGTTATCATCCTTAATTATAATGTGCGCTATTTTTTAGAGCAATGTGTTCTCAGTGTTCAAAAAGCATTAGAAGGCATTGATGGCGAAATTATTGTCATAGATAATGCTTCATCAGATGATAGTTGTGAGATGATGAAAACCAAATTTCCGCACATCAAACTCATTGAAAACGCAGCTAATTTAGGTTTTCCAAAAGGAAATAACATTGGAGTTGCTCAAGCGAAAGGCGATTATGTTTGTATTTTGAATCCAGATACTGTGGTTGCAGAAGATACTTTTGCCAAAATACTGAACACTGAAAACTGGACACTGAACACTGGTATCATCGGTTGCAAATTAATCGACGGTGCTGGAAATTTCCTTCCCGAAAGCAAACGTGGCGTTCCAACTCCTTGGGTGGCTTTTACGAAGATTTTCGGATTGTATAAAATCTCCAATTATTTCGGAAAATATTACGCCCAACATTTGTCTGAAAACGAATCAGGCAAAGTGGATATTTTAGTGGGAGCTTTTATGGTAATGAAACGCGACTTGTATCTCGAAGTTGGTGGTTTTGATGAAAATTGCTTCATGTATTCGGATGATATTGATTTGAGTTATTTGGTTTTGAAAACAGGAAAATCGAATTATTACTTTCACGAAACTTCGGTGATTCATTATAAAGGAGAAAGTACGGTTCGAGATGGGACCTATATGAAACGTTTCCGTGAGGCGATGCAGTTTTTTTATAAAAAACACTTCAAGAAATCATGGTTTTTTGATGTGATGATGCAAGTTGGAAGTTTCGTTTTTAGTCTTTTGAAGAAGAATCAGCAAAAGAATAGAACATTTAAAACAGATGAAATCGTGTTTTTTACCAAAGAGGATAGAAATATTAAATGTTTTTCTGCTGTAATTTTGTATTCGAAATTTGAAAATTTCAAAATCAATCCAAATATTAATTATGAAATTATTTTTGATACAGATTCTTTTTCTAATAAAGAAATAATAGATTACATGGTGAAAAATAGGTCGAAAAATGTAATTTTTAAGAATTTTTTATCTGATTCAAATTATATCATTGGAAGCAATCATTCTAATGATATTGGTGAAGTATTATTTTTATCAAATTTTGAATAATTCATTACACAACCTGAAAAAAATTAGTATTTTTGCAAACCAAATACAAAAACACAACTTTAGTTTAAAGATATGGCAAAGTTTGAATTGAAATTACCTAAAATGGGTGAAAGTGTTGCAGAAGCAACAGTTACTAACTGGTTAAAGAAAGTTGGTGATAAAGTTGAAATGGACGAAGCAGTACTTGAAATCGCTACTGATAAAGTAGACAGCGAAGTGCCTTCAGAAGTTGCAGGAACACTTGTTGAAATTTTATTTAATACCGATGATGTAGTTCAAGTAGGACAAACAATCGCTATTATCGAAACCGAAGGTGGTGCAGTTGCATCAACTCCAGAAGTTAAAGCAGAAGCGCCAGTTGCAGTTGCAGAAGTTGCGAAAGCAGTTGAAGCAGCAAAAGAAACTGTTGCGCCAGCAGATTTTTCGGCATCAGATAAATTCTTTTCACCTTTAGTTAAAAACATTGCGAAAGAAGAAGGAATTTCATTAGCAGAATTAGAATCTATTGCTGGTTCTGGTAAAGATGGCCGCGTTAATAAAGAAGATTTATTAAATTATATCAAAAATAGAGGAAGTCAGCCTGCAGTTGTGGCTACACCAGCGGCGGCTCCAAAAGCAACTCCAGCTCCAGTATCTCAAGCTGTTCCAGTTTCTGTAAATGGTGGTGATGAGATTGTTGAAATGGACAGAATGCGTAAGTTGATTTCGGGTTACATGGTAGCTTCGGTACAAACTTCGGCTCACGTTCAATCATTCATTGAAGTTGATGTTACCAACATCGTTAAATGGAGAGATAAAGTTAAAAACGCTTTCGAAAAGAGAGAAGGTGAGAAGTTAACTTTCACGCCAATCTTCATGGAAGCGGTAGCAAAAGCATTGAAAGATTTCCCAGGAATGAACATTTCAGTTGATGGTGATTTTATCATCAAACGTAAAAATATCAACTTAGGAATGGCGGCAGCTTTACCTAATGGAAACTTAATCGTTCCTGTAATCAAAAACGCAGACCAATTAAATTTAGTTGGAATGGCAAAAGCAGTTAACGATTTAGGGAACCGTGCAAAAGCAGGAAAATTAAAACCAGACGATACACAAGGTGGAACTTATACTGTAACGAATGTAGGAACTTTTGGTTCTGTTTTCGGAACACCAATTATCAACCAACCACAAGTAGGTATTTTAGCTTTGGGTGCTATCAGAAAAGTACCAGCAGTTATCGAAACTCCAGAAGGTGATTTCATTGGAATCCGTCAAAAAATGTTCTTATCGCATTCATATGACCACAGAGTTGTTGATGGAGCTTTAGGAGGAAGTTTTGTAAAACGCGTTGCGGATTATTTAGAAGCGTTTGACGTAAATAGAGATTTCTAATCTGAGAATAAATTATAAATGTAAACCCGATAGTTTTAAAAGCTATCGGGTTTTTCTATCTTTGTCACATATAAAATCGCTATGGAATTAAAATTAACACGCCCAATCTGCTTTTTCGACCTTGAAACTACTGGAATTGATGTAGCAAGAGACCGAATTGTAGAAATCTCAATATTTAAAGTATATCCAAACGGAAATAAAGAAAGTAAAACTTGGTTGGTAAATCCTACCATTCCAATTCCGCCACAAACTACAGCGGTTCACGGAATTACAGATGAAAAAGTAGCGAACGAGCCAACATTCAAAGAATTAGCATCCCAAATTCATAACATGATTAAAGATTCGGATTTGGCTGGATTTAATTCGGACCGATTTGATATTCCGCTTTTAGCTGAAGAATTATTACGTGCAGAAGTTGATTTTGATATGAAAAACCGAGTTTCAGTTGATGTGCAAACGATTTTCCATAAAATGGAAGAACGTACTTTAAGTGCGGCTTACAAATTCTATTGCGGACAAAGTTTAGAAAATGCGCATAGTGCCGAAGCGGATACGATGGCAACTTACGAAATCTTAAAAGCACAATTGGATCGTTACGAGAATTTAGAAAATGATATGAAATCATTAGCTGAATTCACAACACGTAAAAAATCAGTTGATTTTGCTGGATTCATCGCTTTAAATAATGAAGGAAAAGAAATTTTCACCTTCGGAAAGCATAAAGGCGCTTTAGTAGATGATGTTTTTGATAAAGAGCCAGGTTATTTCGGTTGGATTCAAAATGCGGATTTTCCGTTGTATACTAAAAAAGTTTTGACAGGAATTAAATTAAGAAAGTTAAATACGAAATAAGGTAAAAGGTAATGGGTGAAAGGTAAAATGTTTTGCCCATTACTCTTAACCATTTACCCTTAACCCAAGAAAAATGAAAATAATCTGTATCGGACGCAATTACGCTGACCATATTTCGGAATTAAATAATGAAAGACCAACAGAACCGGTTATCTTCATGAAACCCGATTCTTCTATTTTGCCTAACAAAAATCCATTTGTGATTCCTGCTTTTAGTAATGATATTCATCATGAAGTGGAAATTTTGGTTAAAATTTGTAAAGTGGGTAAACACATCGACGCTAAATTTGCTCATAAATATTACGAAGAAATTGGTTTAGGAATCGATTTTACAGCTCGAGATGTGCAAACTAAGTTGAAAGAGAGGGGGTTACCTTGGGAAAAAGCAAAGGCATTTGACCATTCAGCGGTAATTGGGAGCTTTACATCGAAAAAAAATTATACTTCGTTAGAAAATATTAACTTTGAGTTAAAATCAAATGGAACCACTGTTCAGGAGGGTAATACTAGTTTAATGTTGTGGAAAATTGATGAGTTAATTGCTTATGTTTCACAATATTTTACATTAAAAATTGGAGATATTATTTTTACAGGAACTCCAAAAGGTGTTGCAAAAGTAACTGAAGGTGATGTTTTAGAGGGTTTTATAGAAGGAAAATCGATGTTTAAAATTCAAATTAGGTAGTTATGGCATTACAATATAATTTAGCGAAAGTATATGAAATTTCAGAAAATGATATTGAATTTGCATTACAAATTGTGACTTTATTTTTGGAGGAAGTTCCTGCTGAAATAAAATCCATAAAAGACGCAATTGCTGAAAAAGACTATACTAGAACTTATTCTTCATGTCATAAAATAAAACCTACATTGGATTTACTTGGCATGGATTTGGCTTATGAAGAAAATATCCAAATCATGACTTGGGCAAAAGCCGAAGGCAAACGAAAAGAAATTAAAGAAGTATTCAAGTCGTTAAAAGATAGAATTGATTTAGCAGTTAAAGAAATTAAAAAAGATTTCAAACTGTAAGATTCTATTTTAAAATTCCCCAAAATCTATTAAATATTTAAAATGAAAGCTGCTATAGTTACCATTGGCGATGAAATTCTTATTGGCCAAATTGTTGACACGAACTCTTCTTACATTGCAAAAGCCCTTGATAAAATTGGGATTGCAACGCATGAAATGTTGTCAATTTCCGATGATAAACAACATATTTTAGATACTTTTCATTCACTTCAAAATAAAGTGGATGTCGTTATTGTAACGGGTGGATTAGGTCCAACTAAAGACGATATTACTAAGAAAACTTTTTGCGATTATTTCGAAGATAATTTAGTTGAAAATGATGCGGTTTTGGTTCATGTAAAGTCTATTATTGAAGGAATTTATAAGCGACCAATTACACAAATCAATAGAGAGCAAGCATTAGTGCCAACCAAAGCAAAAGTGCTTTTTAATCAAGCAGGAACGGCGCCAGGAATGTGGATGGAGAAGGAAAATACCGTTTTTATTTCATTGCCAGGAGTTCCTTACGAAATGAAGTATTTAATTGATAACGAAGTAATTCCAAATTTGGTTCAAAAATTTGAGCGCCCGTATATTGTGCATCAAACTATTATGACGTATGGTCGTGGTGAAAGTATGATTGCAGAACAAATTGAAGAATGGGAAGATAATTTACCGGATTTTATAAAATTGGCTTATTTGCCTAGTCCAGGAAAAGTTCGCTTGAGATTAACAGCAAGAGGAACGAATGAAGAGTTGTTGAAAAATGAAATAAAACATCAAGTTGAAAAGCTTGATCTGTTGATTCATGACATTATTGTAGGCTATAATGAAGATGAGCCAATTGAGGTGGTTTTAGGAAGATTGTTAACGGAAAAAAAACTAACAATTTCAACGGCAGAAAGTTGTACAGGTGGAAAAATAGCGGCAACTTTGTCAGCAGTTCCAGGAGCATCAAATTATTTCAAAGGAAGTGTGGTGAGTTATGCTACTCAAGTTAAAATTGATGTTTTAGATATTGATGAAAATTTGATTGCAAAGCATGGAGTTGTAAGTACTGAAGTAGCAAAAGAAATGGCTAAATCGGTTCAAAAAGTTATGAATTCTGATTGTGCTATTGCAACAACAGGAAACGCTGGTCCAACAAAAGGCGATGAAGATGCTGAATTAGGAACAGTTTTTATTGGAATTGCTATGTATAATGAAGTTTTTGTAGAAGAATTTAACTTTGGTCAACCGCGTGAAAAGGTGATTGATAGAGGGGTGAGTAAAGCATTGGAACTCATTTATAAAGAAATTTTAAAAAAATAGTAAAAGATAGTTGTGTATATGAAATCGATTTTGTTTCTTTGCACCCTGATTTTAGATAACGAAATAAAGATTAGAAATAATGTCAAGAGTTTGTGAACTTACAGGTAAAAGAGCGATGGTAGGAAACAATGTTTCTCACGCTATGAATAAAACAAAGAGAAAATTCTCTGTTAACTTAGTTAAAAAACGTTTTTATATTCCTGAAGAAGATAGATGGGTAACGTTGAAAATTTCAACCGCTGCTTTAAAAACGATTAATAAAAATGGAATTGCTGCTGTATTGAAAAATGCAAAAGCTAACGGATTTGTTAAATCTGTATAATCCTTAAAACATAGATCAAAATGGCAAAGAAAGGTAATAGAATCCAAGTTATTTTAGAATGTACAGAGCACAAGACTTCAGGAGTTCCTGGGACATCTCGTTACATTACTACAAAAAATAAAAAAAACACTCCAGATAGATTAGAGATTAAAAAATTTAATCCAATCTTAAAAAGAGTAACTGTTCACAAAGAAATTAAATAAGATAAGTCATGGCAAAGAAAACCGTAGCAACTTTACAAACAGCTTCTAAAAGATTAACTAAAGCTATCAAAATGGTTAAGTCTCCAAAAACTGGTGCTTATACTTTCGTTGAATCAGTTATGACTCCAGAGGAAGTTGATGAATTCTTGAAAAAGAAATAATTCATTTTACATTATATAGATGAGCTACTTTCGTTTGAAAGTAGCTTTTTTATTTTTACATTTGTCTGATAAATGGATTTGTGGGCAAATTGTTGGTAGTAAAAACTTAAATCCTGATTTTAGTATGAGTTTTTTTAAAAAAATATTCTCTTCCGATAAGAAAGAACAAGCTATTAGCGAAGAGGCAAAACAAACTTTAGACAAAGGTTTAGAAAAATCGAAAACGTCCTTTTTTTCTAAGCTTACTAAAGCTGTAGCTGGAAAATCGAAAGTAGATGCAGAAGTTTTAGATAATTT
>NZ_JAIWOF010000079.1 GCF_020217025.1 Flavobacterium sp.
AGAGGAAATTCTTGTTTCTTCTGATGTTGGTGTAAATACAACATTAAAAATTATCGAGCGTATTGAAGAACGTGTTTCAAGGGACAAATATTTAGGAACCGATGAATTAAATGGTATTCTTCGAGAAGAAATTGCAGGTTTGTTATCGGAAACTAATTCAGGTGAAGCAACGCAGTTTGAAATTCCAGCGAATACAAAGCCATATGTGATTATGGTGGTTGGTGTTAATGGTGTGGGAAAAACTACTACTATTGGTAAGTTGGCATATCAGTTTAAGAAAGCGGGTTATAATGTGGTTTTAGGCGCTGCTGATACTTTTAGAGCAGCTGCAATTGATCAGTTGCAAATTTGGGCAGATAGAGTTGGTGTACCAATCGTAAAACAACAAATGGGAAGTGATCCTGCATCTGTAGCTTTTGATACCTTGCAAAGTGCCGTAGCTCAAAATGCTGATGTCGTAATTATTGATACAGCAGGTCGTTTGCATAATAAAGTTGGTTTAATGAACGAACTTTCTAAAGTGAAAAAAGTAATGCAAAAAGTGGTGGAAAATACACCAAATGATGTACTTTTGGTTTTAGATGGTTCTACAGGGCAAAATGCTTTTGAACAAGCCAAACAATTTACTGCAGCAACAGAAGTTTCATGTTTAGCGGTTACAAAATTAGATGGAACTGCAAAAGGTGGAGTTGTAATTGGAATTTCAGATCAGTTTCAAATTCCTGTAAAATATATTGGAGTAGGTGAAGGAATTGAAGATTTACAAGTGTTTAATAAATACGAATTTGTAGATTCGTTTTTTAAATAAGATTTATTATAGTGAAAGAACTTTTAAAATATAGAACAGTACAACTATTTTTAGTGGCTGTTATTATGGCTTTAGTAGCAATCCCTTTCGAAGGGTATGATTATATTTTTATTACACTTAGATTGGCTTCTTTTGCAATTTTTATGTACTTGTTAATTAAATTTACAAGCGGTAAAAAGAAAGTGAACAAATAATTTAAAAATAAATGCTGTTAGTTGATAATAGCATTTATTTTTTGCCATAATACTTCATCAAAATCAGATAGCGCCATATTTGAACCGTCGGCAGCATCTCCCATTCTAATAATTACTATTTTTCTACTTGGAATTACATATATCTTTTGATCATCTTTTCCTAAAGCACAATACATATCAGATGGAGCGGTTGGGATTATACTTCCTGAAAATTGAAATTGTGTTTGAGGTAAATGATAGCTTGACTTTCCGTTCAGCCACCATAAATAGCCGTATGATAAATTAATATTCTGTGAAGTTGTAGTCGCATTTTGCATATAACTTTCAGGAACAATTTGATTGTTTTCCCATTTTCCTTTGTTTAAAGCTAATAGTCCAAATCGTGCCATACTTCTTGTGTTACTATTATAAACACTTAAATTTCCATCAACGGTAGCCCATAAGCCTGTCATTCCTATTTTGGTTTTCAGTTTGGTATTGAAATAATTATTCCAAGTTTGTCCAGTAGAAGCAGCAACAACATCTTGTAGTTTGACATAAACATTATGATATGCCCAACGTGTTCCGGCATCGGCAACATATTGTAAGTTTGCGGGAGAAACATTATCACCTAAAGCATCGTTTAAACCTGATGACATGGTTAAAAGGTGTTTATTGGTAATTAAATTTTCTTTTGCGAGTGGAGCACTTGTCCATCCCGTTCCCAGGTAATTGGAAACTTTGTCATTGATGTTTAAATAGCCTTCTTGTTGAGCAATTCCTGTAACAGTAGCTGTTAATGTTTTTCCAGCGCTTGCCCAATACCAAGGTTCTGTTGCACTATGACCATTAAAGTAATTCTCCATAACTATTTTTCCATTATGAAGAACTATGAAACCTTTGGTGTGTTTTAATTCTAAATAATCTAGTAAGGGTTGTACTTGAGTTTCATTCCATCCAAGAGATGCTACTGTTTTCGTTTCCCATGTTGATGAACCTATTGGAGGAAAATACATAGCTTCCTCATTTGATGTATTTCCATCATCTGAATTGCAACTCCATAATGAAGTAACCAAGATAAAAAGTAATGATATTTTTTTCATAGCTAAATTATTTTTAGAACTTATTAAAGTTAGACAATAAAAATACAGAATAGTTTAATTCAAATAAATTTTAATTGTAATTTTATGGTTTAATTTGATAATTATAATATGAAAAGAATTCTTTTGTTAATTGTTTTAGTGTCAGTTCTTTCGTGTAAGCAGAAAATTACCGAGACAGATATTTCGAATTTAAACGGTTATTGGGAAATTGAAAAAGTAGAACTTCCCGATGGTGACAAGAAAGAATATAAAGTAAATGAAACTATTGATTTCTTTAAAATAGAGGCTAATAAAGGTTTTAGAAAGAAAGTAATGCCTCAATTAGATGGAACGTATTTGACTAATGATATTCAAGAAGATGTTGTTGTGGTTATTAAGGATGGTGATGCTTCACTTCAATACAAAACTACTTATGCTTCTTGGAAGGAAGAAATTATTGAATTAACTAAGGATAAATTAGTAGTAAAAAATCAACAAGAAATGGAATATTATTATAAAAGACCAGCAAAATTTTCAGTAAAATAAAATGGCAAAGCGATTTAACGAAGAGAGTCCGATAGGAGATGTATTAAAACAATTTATTTCTCAAAATAAGTTGGAAGCAGGTATGGATGTAGTTAATGTTCGAGATGCTTGGAAAAATTTAATGGGAAATGGAGTAAATAATTATACAACTGAAATACAATTAAAAGGTTCTACATTGTATGTAGCTTTATCGTCAGCGGTTTTGCGTGAAGAATTAAGTTATGGAAAAGAAAAAATCATCAAGATGATAAATGAAGAACTCAGAAAAGATTTAGTAAAGAATTTAGTTTTACGATAAAAAAAATCCCGATTCATTGAATCGGGATTTTTTTATATGATTAATTCTAAAAATTAGAATTGCTCTCTTCCTGAAAAATGGAAAGCACCTTCAATAGCTGCATTTTCATCAGAATCAGATCCGTGAACTGCATTTTCTCCAATTGAAGTAGCGTATTTTTTACGGATAGTTCCTTCAGCTGCATCTGCTGGATTTGTTGCTCCAATTAATGTTCTGAAATCTTCCACTGCATTTTCTTTTTCTAAGATAGCAGCTACAATTGGACCTCTAGTCATAAATTCAACTAATTCACCAAAAAATGGTCTTGCAGCGTGAACAGCATAAAAAGCTTGAGCATCAGCAATAGTTAATTGAGTTAATTTTAAAGAAACAATTTTAAAACCACCTTCTGTAATCATGTTTAATATTCCACCAATATGTCCGTTTTCTACAGCATCTGGTTTAATCATCGTAAAAGTTCTGTTTGTTGCCATTTTTTAAATTTTTTGCAAAGGTACCATTTTAATTAGGTTTTGCAATATTGTTTTTTTATTATTTTATAATAGTTCTAACAACTCTAAAACCATAAAACTCATGCGTTTTATTAGGTTCTGTTGAAATTCTATTAGCTGGTCTTACATAGTTTTGTTGACTATCCCATGAACCACCTCTAACGCTTCTTCTTTCACCCATTTCTGGTCCTTTAGGATTGTCACCTTTTTCTAATTTGTAGAAATCTTTATTGTACCAATCCCAACACCATTCCCATACATTTCCGCTCATGTCGTAAACTCCTAATTCGTTAGGTAATTTTGTTCCTACTGTGTGTGGTGTTCCTTTGCTATTTCCTTTGTGCCAAGCAACATCATCTAAATTATTGCTGCCACTGTATTTAAAGGATTTTGATGATGCTCCTCCTTTTGCTGCAAATTCCCATTCAGCTTCTGTTGGTAATCTGTATCCGTTTGCATTGAAATTACAAACAAAATTTGGACCTTTTTTAGTGTAGACGGGTTGTAGTTTTTCTTTTTTGCTTAGCCAGTTACAATAAGCAATAGCTTCATTCCAAGTTACACCGTTTATTGGGTAATTATCTTGCCATCCCCAAGTTGGTTTTTCTGGCATTTTCATTTTGTTAGCTTTGATGAATTGTTTCCATTCCCATACTGTAACTTCAAATTTGCTAATTTCAAATGTATTTAAATTGACAGTATGCTCTTTTTGTTCATCGACATCTGCTAAACCATCAGAATCTTTTGAACCCATTTTAAAAGTTCCACCCTGAATTTTGATTAAGTCAGTGTCAATAAGACTATTTTTAAATGCAAATAATGATAAAAGGGTAATTAATAATGTTGAATAAAACGTAATTTTTTTCATAAGTTTAGTTATTAATTTAGGTGTGCAAATATAATAATAATATAACATTATAAGGCGAAATTGTTATAAAACGTAATTTTTACCTTAAATTGATGTTAAAAAATTAAATATATTGTTTTTTATCGAAAAAAAAAGTATTTGGTCGACTTTTTTAAACAATAACTAATGAAAAATTTTGCTTTAATGGTTGTAAATCAATGTATAGAAGTGAGAAAAAAGCCTCAAAATTATCAATTTCGTTATAAAAATCTGCAAAATTTGATTTTCTTTCTTGTAAAGATTGATTTGGGAATAATTCGTTTTGAAGTTGAATAATTCGTTCTAATTTTTCGGTGTGAATTCTTTTTTCAGCTTTAAGTAATTTCTTTTCTAAATTTTCTAAACCTTTTAATTGTTTTACTTCTTGTGCTTTTACAGCTCCTATAAATGATTTGTCAGTTTTATTTGCAATGGTATACAATGCTTCAAACTGATTTTTAAGAAATGCTTTTTGTTCGCTAAAATCTATAGTCAAATCTGAAAATTCTTTGGTTTTCTCATTCACTAAAGTTTGTTGATTTTGAAAAATATCAGACCAATTTAAATCTAATTTTTCCATTTTTTCAACTTGCTTTTTTGTTGCAACTAAAACGGAATTTCTGAGTAATAGAATAGGGAATGTTATATTTTTAGCTTCAAAATTAGATTTTAATTCTAACCAATACGCCAATTCGCCACCGCCACCTATATAACAAAGATTGGGTAAAATCCCTTCTTGATACAATGGACGTAAAATTACATTTGGACTAAAGTTTTTTGGATTATTCTTTAATTCAGTTAAGATTTCGCTTTCTGAAAATGATAATTGTGTGTTATTGATTTTATAATTTCCATTTTCAAAAACAATGCGTTCTCTCAAATTATCTTGAATGTAAAACAAATTAATTTCTCTAGGATTTACCTGAACGTTATATTCTTTTAATAACGGAAGTGTTTCGTTTACTTTTTTAAATGAAGTTTGCTCTAATAACTCTTCTTTAGCATAAGGAATGAATAGTTTTTTTAGCTCTAAATCATCACCATCAATAATTACTAAACCTTCATTTTTGAATAATTCATTAGCTAAATATCGAGTAGCATCTGCTAAATTTTCGTGTTCTAAATAGGAATTTTTAAATAATTCTCGAAGATAATTTGCATTGTTTCCTAAGCCTAATTCATTCGAAAACTGCTCAAAAACTTCTTCCAATCCAGATGTGTTTAATCTCCCAACCGGACCTTTACTTTCTTTTTTCCACTGGATTTTCTTGCCTTTTAAATTGAAAAAATTGATTTCATCAAAATCATGATCTTCAGTTGCCATCCAATATACTGGGACAAAATTATTTTCGGGATAAGCCGTTTTTAATTCCTCTGTTAAATTAATAACAGAGATAATTTTATATACAAAATACAATGGACCAGTATATAGATTTAACTGGTGACCAGTAGTAATGGTAAAGGTTTTTGAATCTTTTAAAAGTTCTATGTTAGTAGAAGTAGCTTCAGATACTTCAAATTTTTGGTATTGATTTAGTAATGCATTGACTAAGATTTCACGGTTTCCAATTGGAAAATTTTTATTTTTTTCCTCCATTTGAAGTTTAAAGTTTTCTAATGTTGGAAATCGATTGTATAACGACTTTAATTCAGCCTTTTGGTCTAAATAATCTACAATTAGTTTTGAAAAATATCCCGAATTTTGATACGTAATACAGTCGTTTGGCATTTTAGCAATTATTTTTCTGCTAAAATACTAAAAATATACCTCACAAAAAGTGTTTTAACAAAGGCTTATAATTTTATCTTTTTAGGGTGAAATGTCCTCTATGTTCTTTTCCATTTTCTCTTTTTACTACAAACCAATAATCGGATGATGGCAATGGTTCTCCATTGTGTTTGCCATCCCAACCTAAATCGTTTGGTCCAAATTGAGTTATAAATTTACCTTGTCTATCAAAAATTAAAATTTTCAGATTGGGTTCGTTTTCAGAAAATTTAATTCTCCAGAAATCATTGTATCCATCATCATTTGGAGTGAAATATCTAGGATGCATGAGTAAGTAAATTTCGTCGAAACTTACGCCACATCCGTATTTATCTCTAACAAATATGGTATATTCTCCGTTTGGTAAGTTAGAAAATAACGGACTGTCTTGATATTCAATTCCGTTTAATGAATATTCATAACTACCTAAACCGGTAACATTCACAGTAATTGTATTGTCTTGTTCTGTCCAATCTGATGTTTCAAATGGACCAATAGTAGCAGGATTTGATAAAACAACAGCTACACTTTTAGTTGTAGTACATATTACGTTTCCATGAATTTCAGTTACTGTTAAACTATAATTTCCAGGCTGATTAATTACTATTGATGGAGTAGTTTCTCCAGTTGACCATAAATAACTATCAAAATAACTGTTTTCATTTAACGTAACAGTAAAGTTTTCACATAAGTAATACAAATTGTTTAAGGTGATTATGGGTGTTGGTATTAGAGTTAAATGTAAATTACTAATTTGGTAACATCCAAAATTATCTTTTACTAGAACAAAAAATGTTTTATCAGTTTGATTTAAATTATAATTTGAAAAAGTAGTTACTTGGTCTGATGCTGTTTGATTTTGTGCTCCTATTAGCGAATTATAATAGGTGAAATTATAATTATTAGGATTACTTATAATGTTTTGATGGAATTGTCTTAAATCAACCATTTCGATGCCATTATTGCCATTGTCACAAATAAGTGTTGCGAAATCTTGTGTATTAGGTAATGGTAAAAAGGATGATGAAATATATGCTGTAGTGGCTAACGTTTGACAATTACCTCTTTTTACTTTAATAACAATATTACCTTGGGTCAAATTTCCTAAAGTATTTGATGTACTCCATGTTAGTCCACCATCAAAACTATATTCATCTCCAATTGTTGTTACAGTAACACTAGCATATTTGTTACATCCAGCTGGGTCAATTGTATAGGTAGGTTGAATGCTTTCTAAACTTCTTACATAAACATAATAATTAGGAGAGGTACATCCTAACGCATTTCTTATTTTTAAAATATAGGTATCAGCGGTAACATTGTTAAGAATGTTAGAAGTTTGCCAAGTATTTCCTCCGTCAAAACTATATTCACTAGCTGGAGTTGTAATTGTTATGCTTCCTAAATTGGAACAGTAAGGTTCAACAACATTGTAATCTAAAGTGTTTAAGAAAACACCTTCAATTGAAACAATTCTAGGATTCGAAATACAACCATCAGTGTCTTTTATTCTTATTGTATAAATTCCAATAGGCAGGTTTGTAGCGATACTACTAGTTGACCAAGTTAGACCATCATCAAAACTATATTCGGTCGCTTGAGTTTGTATAGTAATAGAACCAAAATCGCCACAAAAACTAGGACTTGTATAGGTTACATAAGGCGTGCTTAGTAATATAGAGCGAATTGTAATAGGCGAATTGTAAGATTCGCATCCCATTATTGTTCTGATTTTAACCTGATAAGTTCCTGGATTTAGATTTGTTAACGTGTTAGATGTTGTCCATGTTGCCCCGCCATCGAAGCTGTATTCTGATGCAGGAGACGTAACAGTTATGGTTCCATACGCTACATGACAACTTGGTTGCTGAATTTCAATTGTAGGTAAAACAGCTACCTGATTTGGTAAAATTGTAACACTGTTGGTGGAAATACATCCGAAATTATCAGTAACTGTTACTGAATATGTACCAACAGAAGTTACATTAATACTTTGAGTAATTTCGCCGGTTGACCAAAGATAATTTGCTCCTTGAGACGCGGTTAATGTTGTACTTCCGCCACAAACATTTAAAATTCCTGAAATAGTTGTAAATGGGTTTTTAACCGTAAGTTGTATTGGAATTATCTTATAACAAGTTGCATCTTTTATAACTCTAACAAAAATGGCAGAAGTATAGCTTTCAAAATTTTGAAAATTTGGTATCGAATTTACATCATTATAAGCATCATTTTGATTATAATAATAACTAAAAGTGTAGTTTGAAGAGTTGTTGATTATTAAGTTTTCACAGTTTGTTAAATCAAAAAACTCTTTTCCATCATCATTCAAATCACATTTAAATAAATTTGTAGTTGTAGGCTTGTAATCACAATCGGGCGAACAATTTAAAAAGGAAATATCCCAACCTGTATTTGCATCACTGTCAGAGGCACTTGTAAAGTTAGTTCCAGAACAAGGAATATTACTTTGAATAGTACCATAATTTATGACTGCTTGAACATTGTAGTTATTGTTTGTTACATTAGGTAAATCAATTGCATTAATTTCAAAACAAAAAGTTTTGGTGTTCATATCCAATTGAGAAGGTGTGGATGAAGTGTAAACAATTTGATTGTTTTGGTCTAAAACTTTTATTTCTATAGATTGAACATTTGCGCTTACGCCTCCAGAATTAGGAATTGTAAATGTTCCACAAACTGATAATGGAAAGGTAGGGCATATTTCAAATAACGGATTTAATTCAATACTTCCTTGTAAATTTTCATTAGAATGCAACAAACATAAATCATCGATATAAGCGTAACCAAAATGACCACCTAATCCACATCTTGATGCGGTAAATTCTATTATGAAGTCTTCATTATTAGGAATTGAAGAAATATCTAATATACCTGATTGCCAATTTTGAGTATAAAGCACTACACTTTCACTATTTGATGATCCAAATTGAGTAAAAATACAATTTGTAGGATCTCCAATTAAACAAAACTCACTAACGACAATGTTATTTTTAATAATTTTAGCCTTGAAATAAGGTTGTTCATTATCATGGTCAGATCCTGCTATACTTTGAAGAACTGCTTTAAAATTAAATTTTACTTCCGTTTCATTATTAGTTTTAAAACGTTTTGTTTGAACAACTCCAGAAGTAATTGATGAAAATTTATGATTTACTTTTAAAACATATTGATCAAATCCGTTAATATTACCGATAAATTCATCATAATAATTAGATGGTACCGTAGTAGCCATAAAATTGGTTGAGTTTGGACTATACTGAGTAATTCCTTGGTTTGCAGTTACGTAAACGTCTTTACATTGCATAGGATTGTCTGGCGATCCAATGCCGTAACTGTAGTTTTTTAAAGTAAAAGTATTATTCGTGTTTTCAAATTCTTCAAAACCTCCATTGTTACATAAAAAAACCGAACTTTGTAATCTTGAAAAAGGAATAAATCTATTGGAATTCAAATTTCTTTCAGCTTCAATTTTGTTAAGGAATTGTTCCCTTTGAATAGCATCATTTAAATTAAATTCTGGTGTGCTTTCAAAGGCACGACCGTTAATCAAAACAATGTTTGAATTTCTGGTATTTAATTCAGAATTTTGTCCTAAACAAGTAATAGTTAGAAAAAGTAGAGAGATTTGAAAAAGAAAATTTTTCATTTAGTAGAATTTTTTTACAAAAATATAAAAAAATGAAAGATTTTTCATAACATTATTATTTAAATTCTTTCTAAAATAGATAACCGTAATTATACTGTAAAACTTTGAAAAATATCCTCCTAATCACTCCACCTTTTACCCAACTGAATACACCGTATCCAGCAACGGCTTATATCAAAGGTTTTCTGAATACCAAAAACATTTCCGCTTACCAAATGGATTTAGGTATCGAAGTGATTTTAGAAATGTTTTCAAAGAAGGGTTTAGAAAATTTGTTT
>NZ_JAIWOF010000080.1 GCF_020217025.1 Flavobacterium sp.
CAAGTTTCAAGTTTGAAGTTTCAAGAATTTGAACTTAATTCACAACGAATTTATTCGCTCAAAGACGATTACATCAAAACAATCGATTCCGTAATCGCTTTTCTTCAAGGAAAGAATCCATCTTTAGCACGTCAAATTTGTTCAGGAAATTTTCTTCCAGAAGCTTCTCGTTTTGATCAATTAGACGATATGGAATTTGCCTTTGGTTCGATGGGAATGCAAGATAAAGCGAAACATTTGGCTACTTTATATCTTGAAGATTTATCCGATTTTATTGTGGAGTGTGTCGATGAAAATTTCGGTTTTAGTCGCTATGCAGAACGTTTGGGTAGAAGCGCTAATTCTTTTGATGAATTATACCAATATTTACAACAAGAGTTGACTTTTATCGACAAAATCACCATCAAAATTCTGAAAGAAAGAATTGATGAAGTTCGGCCAAAATTGGTTTGTTTTTCGGTTCCATTTCCTGGTAATTTATATAGCGCTTTCCGTTGTGCTCAATTCATAAAAGCCAATTTTCCGAACATAAAAACAGCAATGGGTGGCGGTTTTCCCAATACAGAACTTCGTGAATTAAAAGACAAACGCGTTTTTGAGTTCTTCGATTTTATTACGTTAGATGATGGAGAATTACCTGTTGAATTAGTTTACGATTTTGTCACATCGAGCGAAGTCGAGATGCCTTTAAAACGAACTTTTCTCTTAGAAAATAACCAAGTCATTTACAAGAACAATTCCACTCGCCACGATTACAAACAAAGTGAAGTAGGAACTCCAGATTATTCCGATTTATTGTTAAATAAATATATTTCCGTAATCGAAGTAGCGAATCCCATGCACAGTTTATGGAGCGATGGTCGTTGGAACAAACTCACCATGGCGCACGGTTGTTATTGGGGAAAATGTACGTTTTGCGATATTTCTCTCGATTATATTAAGTTGTACGAACCCATCGCTGCCAAAATTTTGGTCGACCGAATGGAAGAATTAATCGCTCAAACAGGCGAAAACGGATTCCATTTTGTAGATGAAGCAGCACCGCCAGCTCTAATGCGCGAAGTCGCTTTGGAAATCATCAAACGAAAATTAGTGGTCACTTGGTGGACGAACATTCGTTTTGAGAAAAGTTTTACGGCTGATTTGTGTTTGTTGTTGAAAGAATCAGGTTGTATTGCGGTTTCTGGTGGATTGGAAGTGGCTTCGGATCGACTTTTAGAGCTAATAAAAAAAGGAGTAACAGTCGAACAAGTAGCACAAGTAACCCGAAATTTCACCGAATCTGGAATTATGGTGCATGCCTATTTGATGTACGGCTATCCCACACAAACGATTCAAGAAACGGTGGATAGTTTGGAAATGGTACGTCAATTGTTTGAATTGGGTGTTTTGCAAAGTGGTTTTTGGCATCAATTTGCCATGACAGCACATTCACCTGTGGGAATGTTTCCTGAAGAATTCGGAGTAATTCCAGATCAAAATGAAATTATGTTTGCCAATAACGACATCAATTTCAAAGATAAAACGGGAATCAATCACGATAAATTCAGCTTCGGATTAAAAAAATCGTTATTCAATTACATGCACGGAATTTGTTTTGATTACGATTTACAAGATTGGTTCGATTTCAAAATTCCAAAAACAAAAATCCCTTCTGATTTTATTTATAATTGCTTGGAAAAAGAACAGAATTTCTCAGTAAAACCAAATGCTAAAATCGTTTGGATAGGAGGAAAACCTCAAACCGAAATCTTCACCAAATCGAAAAAAGGAAATTCTTGGGAAATGATGAAATTAACGTTTCACAATAAAACGCAATCCTACGATATTTCTCTAAATGCCGAAGAGGGAAAATGGTTAGTGAAAACTCTTGAAGAAATTTCATTTCATATAAATAACAAAACAACTTTTTCTCAATTGAAATCAGATTTTGAACAACAATTTGATGATTTTGAATTATTTTGGTTTAGTAAACCTGTTCAAGTCTTGAGAAATACTTCTTTGTTGGTTTTGTAAAATCTATGTCCATATAGTGTTACTTTATTGGTGAAAAGTAAATTTTATTGAAAAAAAATTATAAATTTAACATCTAATAAATGTTGGTATGAAGTTTTTTTTCTCTAAAAATGTTGATTCTACCTATACAAAAGTAATCAGCTTACTTTCTCTAATGTCTTTTGGATTGTTAGTTTTAGTGGGTTCTTTGTACTATTACATGAAGGTACAAGAAAAAGAAATCTATGATTCTAGTAATAAAGTTTATAAAAACGAAATCACATCTTTATTAAAATTAAACACGGAAAATTACACTTCATTGGTTGTTGATGTGACTTATTGGGATGAATTTGTAGATTTCATGACTACAAAAGATGTCAAGTGGTTTAATACTTCGGTTGCTAATATTTTAGATACTTATAAGGTTGAATATGTTTGTGTTTATGATACTAAAGGCACATTTTTGACCAAAGTTTCAACTCCCAAAATAAAAACAGTAGACTTCATTCCCAAAGAAGTAATTACACGATTATTAACTAAAAAAGTAAATCGATTTTATTTGAAAATTCCAGAAGGTGTTGTGGAGGTTTATGCTGCAACAATTCATCCATCTGATGATCCTTATAAAAACAAAACAAAACCGTCGGGTTGTTTTTTCATGGTGAGATTATTGGATAACGAGTACTTTGCCAATTTTGAAAAAATAAGTACTTCAAATATTGAATTTTTCAAACAACCAGAAGAGAAATCAAAAGCAGTATATTTTATTATGCCTTTGAAAGATTATAACGATAAAATCATTCAGCAACTTATTTATAAAAGAGCGTATAACATTGATTTTTGGATAACAAAATTCATCTTAATTGTCATAACGATTGCCATAATTTTATCATGGATGGTTTATTATTATTATGCAAATCGATGGTCTAAACTTCCATTGAGTTTTATCAAAAAAATATTAAAAACAGGTGATTCAAATGCAATTCAATCCCTAAAAAGTATTAAAGGCGAATTTCGATACATCGGAAAATTGTTTGAAGAGAATCAAATAAAAGCTAAAGAATTAGAAATTGCTAAAAATAAAGCCGAAGAAAGTGATAAATTAAAATCAGCCTTTTTAATGAATTTATCGCATGAAATTAGAACTCCGATGAACGCTATTTTAGGTTTTTCAGATTTGCTTTCTCATCAGAATTTATCAGAAGAAGATAGAAATGAATATATAAAAGTAATTCAGCAAAGCGGAAATAATCTTCTGGAAATAATTGATGACTTAGTTGAAATGTCCAAAATTGATTCGCAAATTATTAAACCTAATTTACAAGCGTTTGATTTAGATGAGTTGGTTGATCAATTATTTGCGTCATACGAAAAACTCTACAGCAATGATAAAGTAGTTTTTAAATTAACTAGACCAAGCCAGAAAATAGCTAATAATATTGTTTCTGATAAAGTAAAACTAGGCGAAGTCATTACGAATTTACTAAATAACGCTTATAAGTTTACCGAAGAAGGTTTTATTATTTTAGATTATACTTTGGATGAAAAAAATAATTCGATATCTTTTAGTGTTAAAGACTCAGGCATTGGAATTCCAACTGATTTTCAAGAAAATATTTTTAAAAGGTTTAGTAAAATCAATGCCAAAGGAATTTCCGCTAATGAAGGACTCGGACTAGGTTTAGCCATTTCAAAAGCCTATGTTGAAATGTTGGGTGGTCAAATAAGTTTTAATTCGCAAGAAGGTGTTGGTTCAACTTTTTATTTTTCAATTCCATTAGAATATTCTGGTGATGAATTTATTGAAACTAAAGAATTGTCAAATGATAATCAACTTTTAGATTTAGGAAATAATGAAATCATTTTAATTGCTGAAGATGATAATATTAATTATTTACTAATTGAAAAAATGGTAAAAAGTTTCAATTTTAAAGTAATTCGTGCAAAAGATGGAGTAGAAGCAGTAGAATTCTGTAAAAAAAATAAAGAGATTGATTTGGTGCTTATGGATATAAAAATGCCTAATTTAAATGGTTACGAAGCTTTTACTGAAATCCGAAAATTTAATCCTGTAATTCCAATCATAGCTCAAACTTCTTACACTTTTGAAGACGAAATCAATAAAATTAAAGAATTAGGTTTCACCGATTTTATTTCAAAACCAATTGAAAAAGAGCGATTATTCGAATTAATTAAACTATACTTAAAAAGAAAATAACTATACTTATTTTCCAAATTTTATGAGATTTAGCATTTACAAAAACGATTTCTTTTCGTAAGTTTACGTCCACTAAAAAAAAATCTCATATGAGCACAAATTATAAACTTTTAGTAAACAATGCTGCTTCTTTTGAAGTTACTGAAAATAGTCTTCAAAATTTAGATGCCGTAAAGGTAGAAGAAGCAAAATTTCATGTACTAAAAGACAACAAACCTTACAAAGCTGAAATTGTTTCGGCTGATTTTCTTTCCAAAAAATATACCGTAAAAGTTAACAACAATACTTATGAAGTGGCGATTTCTGGTGCTATTGATGAGTTAATCAAAAGCATGGGAATTGAGCGCGGAAGAACTAAACTTGTTAATGCGATCAAGGCGCCAATGCCAGGTTTGATTTTAGAAATCAACGTTTCGGTTGGACAAGAAGTAAAAGAAAACGATCCTTTATTGATTTTGGAAGCTATGAAAATGGAAAACTGTTTCCTTTCACCAAGAGATGGAGTTATCAAATCAATTGCAGTTGAAAAAGGAAATGCAGTAGATAAAGGACAATTGTTAATTGAATTCGAATAAGATGAAAGAAATTAAGAAAATATTAGTTGCCAATCGTGGTGAAATTGCTATCCGAGTAATGAAAACTGCGAAAAAAATGGGAATCAAAACGGTGGCGGTTTATTCGTCTGCCGATAGAAATGCATTACACGTTAAATATGCTGATGAAGCAGTTTTAATTGGAGAAGCAGCGTCAAGTCAATCGTATTTACGTGGCGATAAAATCATCGAAGTTTGTAAAGAATTAGGAGTTGATGCGGTGCATCCAGGTTATGGATTTTTGAGTGAAAACTCATCTTTTGCAGAAGCTTGTGAAAAAAATAACATCATTTTCATCGGACCAAAATCTAAAGCAATTGAAATGATGGGAAGTAAGTTAGCAGCAAAAGAAGCTGTGAAACATTACAATATTCCAATGGTTCCAGGAACAGAAGATGCAATCACCGATATCGAAGCTGCAAAGAAAATTGCTACAGAAATTGGTTTTCCAATTCTAATCAAAGCATCAGCTGGTGGTGGAGGAAAAGGAATGCGTGTGGTGGAAAAAGCAGAAGATTTCGTTTCTCAGATGGATAGAGCTATTTCGGAAGCAACAAATGCTTTTGGAGATGGTTCCGTTTTCATTGAAAAATATGTTACGAAACCACGTCACATCGAAATTCAAGTAATGGCGGACAGTCATGGAAATATTGTCTATGTTTTCGAAAGAGAATGTAGTATCCAACGTCGTCACCAAAAAGTAGTAGAAGAAGCACCATCTGCAATTTTGACTCCAGAAAAGCGTAAAGAAATGGGTGAAGCTGCGGTAAAAGTAGCTAAAGCTTGTGATTATTTAGGAGCAGGAACTGTTGAGTTTTTGATGGATGCTGACCATAATTTCTACTTCTTAGAAATGAATACTCGTTTGCAAGTTGAACACCCAGTTTCCGAATTAATTTCAGGATTGGACTTAGTGGAATTGCAAATTCGCGTAGCTCGTGGTGAAGCTTTGCCAATGAAACAAGAAGATTTACAAATCAAAGGTCACGCTATGGAACTTCGTGTGTATGCCGAAGATCCAATGAATGATTTCTTGCCAAACGTAGGTTTCTTAAGTACTTATAAATTGCCTGAAGGCGAAGGAATTCGAGTAGATAACGGAATCGAAGAAGGAATGGATGTGCCAATTTATTACGATCCAATGCTTTCAAAATTGATTACCTACGGAAATACGCGTGAGGAATCTATTGAATTGATGATTAAAGCGATTGATAATTATTTGGTGGAAGGTGTTCACACTACGTTACCTTTTGGGAAATTTGTTATGGAGCACGAAGCGTTCCGTTCAGGAGATTTTGATACAGGATTTGTGAAAGCGTATTACGATGCTGAAAAACTAAAATCAAAATTAGATACCGAAGCCGAAATCGCAGCCATGATTGCATTTCAACAATACGTAGAAGATCAAAAAGTACTAAGATTACCAAATTAATTGGTACATCGACAAATTGTCTAATTGACTCATTGAAAGAAAAATGGAAGATAAAATCAAAATATTAAACGATAAAATTGCTTTAGCCAAATTAGGTGGAGGCGAAAAAAGAATAGCAGCACTTCACGCTAAAAAAAGATTAACAGCAAGAGAACGTGTCGAATATTTATTAGACGAAGGTTCGTTTGAAGAAATCGGAATGTTAGTTACACACCGTACTACTGATTTTGGAATGGAAAAAGAAATTATCTATGGTGATGGAGTTGTAACCGGTTACGGAACCATCAACGGAAGATTGGTATATGTTTTTGCACAAGATTTCACGGTTTTCGGAGGTTCATTATCAGAAACCCATGCTGAGAAAATCTGTAAAGTAATGGATATGGCAGTGAAGAATGGCGCTCCAATGATTGGATTAAATGATTCTGGTGGAGCGCGTATTCAGGAAGGTGTTCGTTCGCTTGGTGGTTATGCGGATATTTTCTACAGAAATGTTCAAGCTTCTGGAGTAATCCCTCAAATCTCAGCTATTATGGGGCCATGTGCTGGTGGAGCCGTTTATTCTCCAGCTATGACCGATTTTACCATGATGGTAGAAAACAATAGTTATATGTTCGTAACTGGACCAAACGTTGTAAAAACTGTAACAAATGAAGAAGTAACTTCTGAAGAATTAGGTGGAGCGGCTACTCATGCCTCAAAATCGGGAGTTTGTCATATTACCTCTCCAAATGGTGTAGAATGTTTGGAAGATATTAAACGATTGTTGAGTTTTATTCCTCAAAATAATAGAGAAACTACGCCAAAATTGCCTTATGAATTTCAAGATGAGGTTCGCGAAAAATTAGATACACTTGTGCCTGATAGCGCGAACAAACCTTATGATATGCACGAAGTAATCAGCGGAATTATCGATGAAGATTCGTTCTTTGAAATTCACAAAGATTTTGCTGAAAATATTATTGTAGGTTTCGCTCGTTTAGGCGGAAGAAGTATCGGAATTGTTGCCAACCAACCAATGGTTTTAGCAGGTTGTTTGGATGTAAACAGTTCGATTAAAGCGGCAAGATTTGTTCGTTTTTGCGATTGCTTCAATATTCCTTTATTAGTATTAGAAGACGTACCAGGATTCTTACCAGGAACGGATCAAGAATGGAACGGAATCATCACACACGGAGCAAAATTATTATACGCATTTAGTGAAGCTACAGTTCCAAGAGTTACTGTAATTACTCGTAAAGCGTATGGTGGAGCTTATGACGTAATGAATTCAAAACACATTGGTGCTGATATGAATTTTGCTTGGCCAAGTGCAGAAATCGCGGTAATGGGAGCAAAAGGAGCTTCAGAAATTATCTTCAAAAAAGAAATTAGCGAAGCTGCTGATCCAGTAGCTAAATTAGCAGAGAAAGAAGCGGAATATGCTGAGTTATTTGCTAATCCTTACACAGCAGCCCAACGTGGTTTTATAGACGAAGTAATTTTACCAAGAGATACACGAAGAAAATTGATAAAAGCGTTTAGCATGTTAGAAAACAAAGTGGTCGACACACCAAAACGCAAACATGGAAATATTCCTTTGTAAATAATATTCAAATTTTATAAATGAAATCTTTAACTAGATGATGAAAATGAAATCAAAAATCGGTTTTTTAATAGCGCTAACTGTAATATTATCTTCAATTGTTTATTTTTATTCAAGATCTAAAAGTGCTACTTTGCCAGATCCAATTTTAATTAATTTTGAAAAACAAAAAGTGGCTAGCTTTTCTGATTTTTGGAGTATTTATGACAAAGATGGTAGTGAGGTTTCTTTTAAGAAATTTAAGAAAAAGGTATTGTTTATTTGTTATGTCTCAACAAAATCTGAGGAAAGTTTAAAGCAATTGGAATCTTTGAAAAAAGTCTATGACGATTATAAAACAAAAATGGATTTTTTGTTACTATCAAATGATAATCAAACTAAAATGATTCATTATTTAGATGATAATGAGTACTATTTTCCTTTGTACTTTTATTTAAGTGAACCGCCAAAAGAATTTGAGGTTAAGAAATTACCACAATCTTATCTAATTAGCAAAAAAGGAAGAATTCTTGTAGATATTAATGAAGCTGTAAATTGGGATTCTAAAGAGTTTAGAAAAGTTCTAGATGGATTAATCTCTTCTCCAAAATAATAGCTTTTTTTTCAGATTTTTAAAACCATTCCACAACTTTTTACTTTTAAAGAGGTTGTGGAGTGGTTTTATTGTTTTATCATGATAAAATTTGCTCCAATTTCAATTATTGGATTTGCATGACCCGTTGTTGGATCTCCTTCAACCCTTGCTGGAGGTGGTGTGCCCCATTTATATACTTCTAACGCAGGTTGGCCATTAATAACTATTAATCTTAAGTTTAAGTCTGCCCCCCAGCGACTTATTGGCTCTACAAGTGATAATTGTAGCCTTTTTTCATTTGGATTGCAATAATTACACTTAGGGATGTTGTGATTTTCTAAAATACTATTGCCGTCTATTTTATGAGCTATTTGCATAGGGTAATTTGTATTAAAGTTGTTTAGAGTGTTTATTTTTTCTACTCCATTTTTAATGTATTGGTATTCGCCTACGATTAAATCTTCAAACGAATTGTTGATAAAAGGAGCTCTAATTACTTTTCGTAACTTAATTTTTAATGTATCTGTAGGACTGCTATATACCCAAGTACCTACATAAGGGTCAAGTAAGTTATTAATGTCTTTATAGTAGGCACCATTAAGTCTTGTGCCATTCATGTCTTCAATATTTATAATTTGTGAAAACATATTTAAGCTACTAAGCATAAATATAAGTGCTAATATTTTTTTTATCATAAATAAATATACAAAAAAAGCAACAACGACTTTACAATTAAAAGCCGTTGTTGAAAGGTTTATTGTTTTATTAAAGTGTACCATCCATAGGGTATGGTTACATCAGGAATTACATCACCATCTCTCTTTCTAACTCCGTTATATCCTATAAATATTTTTATTGCTTCTTGCCCTGAAACTGTTGTTTTCTTTAACATCATGTAGCCTGCTCTAATTATAAGGTGATCTACATATCCTACAAAAACTCTTTTTTCGCCCGGAGCACAATCAGTACAATTTAACCTTAAAGGATTGGTTATTATGACAGCTCCAGAAATAGTGTGTTTTCTATTGTTATTGTAATTTGTATTTATATTTGGTAATGTGTTTATTTTTATATTTCCGTTTTTAACATATTTTACTTCTCCAATTAAAAAATCTTCATAATATCTACCTATATGTTGTAATGTTTTTTTGCGTAATTCAATTTTTAATGTGTCTAAGCCGTTTGAATATAGCCATACACCTTCATAGTTGTTTAAAATGTTATTAGTGTCTTTATAATATGCACCATCTTGTCTATAGCCATCTTCATCTTCAATATTAATGATAGGACTTTGAGCCTTGCAATTAATTGAAAGCAATAGTACAACAAGTATGGTTAAGTTTTTTATCATAAATAAATTGAAGAAGAAAATTTTCTTTAGTTACTTTTTTAAACAATTTTAACAAATAAATGAAACTTTTTTGAATGTGTTGTTGTAGTTTTTCTACACATTTTTATTAAAATTTCATTTAATTAAACGGTTACAAAAAAAGCCCCTAGTTTTCACTAAGAGCTTTTCAAATTTTGAAACTATCTACTAATAGTAGCTATATCTTCTAACTTTAGCAATGTATTTCGCTAAACGAATAACTTGGTGGCTGTA
>NZ_JAIWOF010000081.1 GCF_020217025.1 Flavobacterium sp.
ACCATATTCGTTATCGTACCAAACGTACATCACAATGTTTTTTCCGTCTCCAGAAACAATAGTTGCATTACTATCAAAAATAGCAGGAGCAGAAGTTCCTACGATGTCTGAAGATACTAACTCGTTGTTTAAAGAGTATTTAATTTGTTCTACAAGATCGCCTTCTAAAGCGTATTTTTTCATAATGTTATTTACTTCTTCAATAGAAGTATTTTTTCCAACTTCTAAATTCAATACTACTAATGAACCGTTTGGAACTGGTACACGAATCGCGTTTGAAGTTAATTTTCCAGCTAATGCAGGTAATGCTTTTGCAACAGCACTTCCGGCACCAGTTTCTGTAATAACCATGTTTAAAGCAGCAGCACGACCTCTACGGTATTTTTTGTGCATGTTATCTACTAAGTTTTGGTCATTTGTATAAGCGTGAATCGTTTCTAAATGTCCTTTAACCACACCTAAAGTATCTTCAACTGCTTTTAAAACTGGAGTAATGGCATTCGTTGTACAAGAAGCAGCCGAAAAAATATTTACTTCGTCTGGATTGTAATCTTCATGATTTACACCGTAAACGATATTTGGAACTCCTTTTCCAGGTGCTGTTAATAAAACTTTATCAGCTCCTTTTGAAGTTAAATGGCGTTTTAATGCTTCTTCAGTTGTGAAAGCTCCTGTATTGTCGATTACTAATGCATCTTCAATTCCGTAAGCAGTATAATCAATTTCTTCTGGAGAATTAGCTGTAATGATGTGAACCGTTGTTCCATTAATTAACAAAGCATTGTTCTCTGGATCCGCAATAACCGAACCATTGAAATCACCGTGAACTGAATCATAACGCAATAACGAAGCTCTTTTTTCTAATAAAACAGCGTCGTTTTTATCTCTAGTTACAATTGCTCTTAAACGTAATTGTTGTCCTTTTCCAATTTTCGACATCATTTCACGAGCTAATAAACGACCAATTCTACCAAATCCGTATAAAACCACGTCTTTTGGTTTAATTTCTTGATAGTTTTTCGCATTTTTTAATTTGTCGATAACAAATGCTTTGGCATCGTTGTATTTGTCGTCTTCTAAATGATATTCGTAAGTTAATTTTCCAATATCAATTCTTGAAGGTGGTAAATCTAAATCAACAATAGCGCTTGCAATTTCAACTGAGTCGAAAACGTTGATTGGTTTTCCAACGAAAGCACCAGCATATTCATGTAAATTGATGATTTCGCTTACGTTTTTGTCGATTAATTGATTGCGGAATAAAACCAATTCGATTGATTTATCATACCATAAATCACTAATGATTTTAATGAATTCTACACCAGCTTTTCTTCTGTCTGCTTGAAAAGCTAATTCTTTTTCGTATAAAGAGATATTGCTCATGAAAATAAATGTGTTGTTTTGTGGTGCAAAAGTATAGATTTCAATCGTTTTCGTAAAATTTTTTAACTAAAAAAACCAGACATTATTTTTGTCTGGTTTTGAAGCTTACATATATAGGTTGTTTTACATGATAATGCTATACATTTGACCGTTTTTAGAAATGATTTGGTATCTCGCTTTCTGATTTTCTTTCTTAGCCAAATAGCTGGAAACCGTTTCCATGTCTTTTGCTTTCATTCCGTCGATACTAATAATTAAAGCGCCATCTAAAATATCATTGTATTCAGCGAATTCAGGATTATTTACTTTTTTAATCTTAATACCTTCTTTTACATTGAATTGTTTTTTGTCGGTGGCATCCAAATCTTCAAATTCAATTCCGTTGAATTCGTAATTTAGAATTTCTTTTTTGGTCAACTTCACCGGAAGTGTTTTTTGTTTCCCATCGCGTAACACACTTACTTGAATGACATCGTTCGGACGTTTTGTATTGATGTAAGCAGATAATTCGGCAAAACCATTGATTTTTTTATCATCCAATTGTACAATAATATCACCTTTAGTTAAACCAGCTTTTTCAGCGCCAGAATTTTTAGTTACCTTATTAATGTAGAATCCTTGTGTTTCTTTAATTCCTAATTCTTTTGCGTAGTTTGAATTCAATTCGCCCCCTTCAACTCCTAAAACACCGCGTTGTACGTTTCCAAATTGCATTAAATCTTCGATGATTTTTCGTGTCAAATTCGATGGAACGGCAAATGAATATCCTGCATAACTACCTGTTGGAGAGGAAATCATCGTGTTAATTCCAATCAATTCTCCACGAGTATTTACCAAAGCACCGCCACTATTTCCAGGATTTACAGCTGCATCCGTTTGAATGAAAGATTGAATTCCGTTGTTAGATAAATTTCTGGCTTTTGCTGAAACAATTCCAGCAGTAACAGTAGAATTCAAGTTGTATGGATTTCCAACTGCCAAAACCCATTCACCTACTTTAATCGCATCAGAATCTCCAAAAACTACATAAGGTAATTTTTCATCGGCTTCTACTTTTAAAAGGGCAACGTCCATTTTTGAATCGGTTCCAACCAATTTGGCTTTGTACGATTTATTATTGTTAAGTGTAACTTCTAACTCAGTTGCATCTTGAATCACGTGATTGTTGGTTACGATGTAACCATCTTCGGTAATGATAACTCCAGAACCTGTTCCAATTTGCGTTTGCTCTCTTTGTCCTTGATAACCATAGAAAAACTCCATTAATGGATTGCTAGGAACTTTAGAAACACTCACATTTTTTACGTGAACAACAGCATGAACTGTGTTTTCGGCTGCTGCTGTAAAGTCAATATTTTCAGCACCTAAATTTACATTTTTAGCATAATTAGGTGATGCAAGGGTAATTTTACTTGCATTATTCGGTTCTAAAAAGAATTTGTAAGCGCCTAATGTTACGGCACCACTTAATAAAGAAACCGCGAATAAACTTCCAAATTTTTTCATCTTTTTTAAATTTTTGTTCACTCAAAATTATAACAAAAAATATTCCAAAAAACCACTTTAACGCTCGATTAACAATGTTTAACATCTTATTAATAATTCGTACTTTTGTATAAATTAATAAGACGATGCAACTTACCTTTTATAAATATCAAGGGACTGGAAACGATTTTGTCATGGTTGACAATCGAACAGAATTTTTCCCAAAAGACAACACCGAACTCATCGAAAAATTGTGTGACAGAAGATTTGGTATAGGTGCTGATGGCTTGATTTTGCTAGAAAACCATTCGGAATATGATTTTAAAATGGTCTATTATAATTCCGATGGTAATGAAAGTTCGATGTGTGGAAATGGTGGTAGATGCCTAGTTGCTTTTGCGAAACAAATGGGCGTTATCGAAAATAAAGCCAAGTTTGAAGCAGTAGATGGATACCATTATGCAACGATTGATACGAACGGAATTGTAGCGCTTCAAATGAAAGATATTGATACAGTAAATCAACATGAAGATTACACTTTTTTAAATACGGGTTCTCCTCATCATGTGCAATTGGTGGATAATTTAGTAGAATTAGACATTAAGACGGAAGGTGCTAAAATTCGTTATTCCGATTTGTATGGAAAAGCAGGAAGTAATGTCAATTTTGTGTATCAATTAGCCAGTGACATTTTTGCAGTTCGTACATATGAGCGCGGCGTTGAAGATGAAACTTTGTCTTGTGGAACAGGAGTAACAGCGGTTGCTATCGCGATGCATCGAACTGGAAAAACAAACAACAATATCATAGATTTAAACGTAGAAGGCGGAAAATTAAAAGTACAATTTGATGTAGATAACGGAAAATACACTAACGTTTTCTTAATCGGACCAGCAACTTTTGTTTTTGAAGGGAAAATCAATTTAGATTTTTGAACTTGTAATTGAACTTGAACTAGAAAATGATAACACTAAAAGGAACTAACATCTACCTACGCGCACTAGAACCTGAAGATTTAGAGTTTATCTACAAAATAGAAAACAACGAATCGGTTTGGGAAGTTAGCAACACGCAAACACCATACAGTCGATTTTTGATTCGTCAGTATTTAGAAAATGCGCATCAGGATATCTACGAAGCCAAACAATTGCGCCTAGCTATTTGCTTAAATGATACATTCGAAGCAGTAGGTTTAATCGATTTGTTTGATTTTGATCCTAGAAATAATAGAGCAGGAGTTGGGATTGTAATTTCAAGTGAAACCAATAGAAATTCAGGAATGGGTTCAGAGGCTTTACAACTTGTTATCAATTATGCATTCAATCAATTGCAATTGCATCAATTATATGCAAATATTGGTTCAAAAAATGAAATTAGTATTTCCCTTTTTACTAAATTTGGCTTTCAAAAAATCGGAGTAAAAAAAGATTGGAATAAAATCAACAATCAATACGAAGATGAAATGTTGTATCAATTAATCAATCACATTTAAAAAATAACCCCCTTGAACGTAAAAAAACTAATTTCAATAATCGCTGTTGCTGGAATTGTAGTTGCAACTGCAGTTGGTGTTTATGTCTATTTCAAAGCTTTTACACCTAATACTCAATTTTCACAAGACGAAGTTTATGTTTATATTCCTTCGAATTCAACTTATGAACAAGTAGTTGAAATTGTAAAACCGCTTGTGAAAGATTTTGAAAAATTTGATTTCGTAGCTACATCAAGAAATTATAGTACGAATGTAAAAGCCGGAAAATTTCTTTTCAAAAAAGACATGACGAGTTTTGATATGGTAAGAAGTTTGCGTTTAAATGTTCCCGTGAAGGTTGCGTTTAATAATCAAGAAACATTAGGAAAGTTAGTGCAACGTTTGGCAACTCAATTAGAACCTGATAGTTTAAAATTAGAAGTAGCTTTTACTAATACGCCATTTTTAGAAGAAAACGGATTAACAGAAGAAACTATCTTGGCACTTTTTATTCCAAATACATACGAGTTCTATTGGAATACTCCAGCAGACAAAATCGCTCAAAAATTAGCAAAAGAATACCGTATTTTCTGGAATAAGGAACGTACGGAAAAAGCAAAAACGTTAGGATTAACTCCAATTCAAGTGTATACCTTAGCATCAATTGTACATAAAGAAACAGCTAAAGTAGATGAAAGACCAACAGTAGCTGGTGTTTATTTAAACCGTTTAAAACAAGATATGCCACTTCAGGCTGACCCAACTGTCATTTTTGCAATTAAAAAACGTTCGGGTAATTTTGACCAAGAAATTAAACGCGTTTTCTTTAATGATTTGCGAATTAATTCTCCTTACAATACTTACATCAACAAAGGGTTGCCTCCTGGACCAATTGCTATGCCAGATGTTTCGGCTATCGATGCGGTTTTAAATGCTGAAAAACACGATTATATTTATTTCTGTGCCAATCCAGACAAACCGGGTTATCACGCTTTTGCATCAAGTTACGAAGCGCACCAAGTGAATGCTAAAAAATATGCAGATTGGGTGACGAAGTTAGGAATTGATCGTTAATTTTTGGAGCGAATGGCTTGGGCTTTATCAGTAAACCATTTTCCTGCTTTCCATTTCAATCTATGCTTTCAGCATAGGATTTTCATTTCAATCAGGGCTAGTTGGCTATTCGTTTTTCTGTTTGTATCTGTTTTTTCTCAGGCGCAATCGGATATCAATTCTTTTTTAAAACCTTCTGACACACTAAATAAGTCTAGACGAACTGGAGTTTACATTGGCGAATCCGCTGCTTTGGGTGCTACTTTAATTGGTTTAAATCAAATTTGGTATAAATATTATCCACAAACTAATTTCCATTTCATCAATGATAATAAGCAGTGGTTACAAATGGATAAACTGGGCCATATGTATTCAACCTATCATTTAGGTAGAGTAGGTGCAGAAATGTTGCAATGGAGTGGCGCGTCCAAAAAAGAACAATTAATTTATGGATCTACTCTTGGATTAGGATTTTTAACGGTAGTTGAGGTTTTTGATGGTTTTTCACAAGAATGGGGTGCATCTTCTGGTGATATAATTGCCAATGTTTCCGGAACAGCGCTTTATGTATCGCAAGAATTACTTTGGAAAGAGCAACGTATCACACCCAAATTTTCATTTCATCAAACTAAATTTGCATCGCAACGTCCAGAAACATTAGGCGCTTCTCTAAACGAACAAATTTTGAAAGATTATAATGGTCAAACGTATTGGTTGTCATTTAACGTTCATTCGTTCACAAAAGATAAGTTTGTTCCTAAGTGGTTAAACCTTGCAATTGGCTATGGTGGAGAAGGAATGCTGTACGGAAAAGATGCCGAAGCAATAGAAAATGGAATCATTCAAAACCCATATCGTCAATTTTATCTGAGTTTGGATGTAAACTTAACGAAAATTACTACAAAATCACACTTTTTAAAGACTCTTTTTTCGGTTTTTAACACAATAAAAATTCCTGCACCTACTTTGCAATACGATGAGTATAACGGACTTAAAGCGCACTTCATCTACTTTTAGGAATTATTAACATGCTGTAAATCAATATTGTAATTTTTTTTGTATATTTGCATCGGTAATTTCAGATGGGTGACAGACGCTGAGAAATAACAATTCATGATAAAAAAAAGGTCGTATTTTATAGGATTGACACTCCTAGTATTAATCGTTTCTTCTGGTTTTATAACCTTTAAGAAAGAAAAGTTAGAAGGGTTCCATTTGTCGAACTATGAGGGTATTAAGTACCATGTTCCAAATGAATATGAGAACGAAGAAGTAATTATTCCAGTTAAAGTGCCAAATATTGGTAAATCATTTTCTGGTTTTGCTCAAAAAATGGCTTACAAAGAGTCAAGAGGTATGTTGCATTTAGTGAATCCATACGGATACATGGGTAAATACCAATTCGGAAGAAGTACACTACGCACTGTGGGTATTTATGATTTTCAAGAATTTTTACGTAACGCTGAATGGCAAGATGAAGCTTTTAAAGCTTTAATCGCAAGAAACAAGTGGGAATTACGAAAAGAAATTCAAAAATATTCTGGTAGAGTAATCAATGGTGTAGAAATTACAGAATCAGGTTTGATTGCGGCAGCGCATTTAGGTGGAGCTGGTTCGGTAAAAAAATATTTAAGAAGTAATGGACGTAATGGTTTCAAAGATGGTTTTGGAACATCGTTATCAAGCTACATCAGAAAATTTTCAAATTACAATATTTCGCACATCGAAGCAGATGCAAATGCTAAAGTAGATTTAGAGTAATTTTACATTTTGTGAATAATAAAAATACAAGGTCGATTATGTAAATCGGCCTTTTCTTTTTTCCATTCATTAACCGTTTTGGTTTTTATGAATTCTGTTGGTAACGTAATATCGCATGCCACACATAAAAGAGTACTCGGTTGTAGAATTTGCAACAAATCTTCCATTAATTTATTATTGCGATAAGGCGTTTCAATAAACAATTGCGACTGATTTTTATCTTGTGACAAACGTTCGAAATTTTTCAACGCTTGTTTTTTATCGTTTTTATCGATAGGCAAATAACCATTAAAAGCAAAACTTTGACCGTTCATGCCACTCGCCATCAAAGCCAATAAAATAGAACTTGGTCCCACTAAAGGTACAACTTGAATTCCTTTTTCATGTGCCAATTTCACAATAACAGCACCAGGATCTGCTACTCCAGGACAACCAGATTCACTCATTAATCCAATGTTTTCTCCTCTTAATAAAGGTTGGATGAATTCGTTATGTTCAGCAAATTCAGTGTGTTTATTTAAGACTGAAATCTTTAAATCGGGTTGTTTTTTCTCGGGATGAATGCTTTTGATGAATTTTCGAGCGGTTTTCTCGTTTTCAACGATGTAATAATCTATAAAATCAATAGTTCTCTTAATAGTTTGAGGCAAAACATCTTCAGGAACTACCGTAGTTTCTCCAGGATTGGATAAAGTGATAGGAATTAAATACAGTTTGCCTAAAGTGTTTGATTTCATAAAAAATTATTTATGACAAAAGTAATAAAAAAAGTCCCATCAAAAGAGGGTTTAAGATTATCATATTTGCATTTGGTAATAAAAGCAATGATTTGAAAAATTATTGTAAACGTATTTTCTTAGGAACAATGTTAGAAGATATTTTTTAGAAAAAATTCAACAAAACGATATTTATTTTAAAATATTTTTAATTTTTTAAAATAAAATATTAAAAATCAATAATTTAGTATATCTTTGACACTTATTAAATATTCATATTATGAACGAAGGTACAATTAAATTTTACAATGAAGCAAAAGGCTTCGGATTCATCACTCCAAACGGTGGTGGTCAAGATGTGTTTGTTCATGCAACTGGTCTTAACGAGACAGTGCGTGAGAACGATCAGGTTTCTTATTCCGTAGAAAACGGACAAAAAGGACCAACAGCAGTAGACGTAAAGGTTATCTAAGATATATTTACTTTAAGCATGAAGCCAATCTGAAAAGATTGGCTTTTTTTATTTTTGAATATGATGATTCTTGAAATTTAAAAACTTTCGTTTGTATGTTGGTTCGAGATGCGAATAGAAGTAAAATAGCTAAATCCGTAAAAGTTATTGCTTAAGTTTTCTTGCAATTTCTTCACAAGCTTGGTCTAACATATCAAAAACGTTTTCAAATCCGTCTTGACCTCCATAATATGGGTCGGGAACATCGACATTTTCGTTTGGAAAAATTTCGTTTAGAATCAGTTTGACTTTTGATTTAGCTTCTTCATTTGGAGCCAAAGCCAAAACATCTTTGTAATTAGAATTATCCATTACAAAAATATGGTCAAAAATATCAAAATCACTTTTTTTGAATTGTCTAGCACGTTGATTGGTAATGTCTAAACCTCTATTTTTTGCTGTTGATATCGAACGTTTGTCAGGTAATTCGCCCGCATGCCAACCGCCTGTTCCTGCTGAATCCACGATAAAATCTTCGGAAAGTTTAGAACGCATAATACCTTCTGCCAAAGGAGAACGGCAAATATTTCCTAAGCAAACCATTAAGATTTTTGTAGCCATGAATTATAGCGATAACTTCTTGTTGATATCGTCAACGAATTTACGGAATTGTTTGTCAGTTGTAACTAAATTATCAACAGTTTTACAAGCATGAAGAACCGTTGCGTGGTCTCTGTCTCCAATTTGCGAACCAATGTTTGCCAAAGAAGCTTTCGTAAATTTCTTAGCAAAGAACATCGCTAATTGTCTCGCTTGTACAACGTGACGTTTTCTAGTTTTCGATTGTAACGTTTCAACATCCAATTGGAAATAATCCGAAACAATTTTCTGGATATAATCAATTGAAATTTCACGTTTTACGTTTTTAACGAATTTCTCAACTACTTGCTTAGCTAAATCAATTGTAACTTCACGTTTGTTGAAAGAAGATTGAGCAATTAATGAAATAATAGCGCCTTCTAATTCACGAACATTAGATTTAATATTCTTAGCAACGTATTCGATAATTTCTTCTGGCATTTCCACTCCGTCACGGAATAAAATGTTTTTCAAAATTGAAATACGCGTTTCGTAGTCAGGTTGGTGTAATTCTGCTGATAATCCCCATTTGAAACGAGATAGTAAGCGTTGCTCAATATCTTGCATGTCAACTGGTGCTTTGTCGGAAGTTAGAATTACTTGTTTTCCGTTTTGGTGTAAGTGGTTGAAGATGTGGAAAAATACATCTTGCGTTCCTGATTTACCTGATAAGAATTGAACGTCGTCAATAATCAAAACATCAATTAATTGATAGAAGTGAATAAAATCGTTACGTGTATTTTTCTTAACAGAGTCTATATATTGTTGTGTGAATATTTCAGCTGAAATATACAACACGGTTTTTTCTGGATATTTGTCTTTGATTTCAACCCCAATAGCGTGAGCTAAGTGCGTTTTTCCTAATCCAACACCACCAAAAATTAATAATGGGTTGAAGGAAGTTCCACCTGGTTTGTTAGCAACTGCCATTCCGGCACTTCTTGCTAAACGGTTCGAATCTCCTTCTAGGAAATTATCAAAACTATAATTAGCATTTAATTGCGATTCGATTTTTAGATTACGAATACCAGGAATGATAAA
>NZ_JAIWOF010000082.1 GCF_020217025.1 Flavobacterium sp.
AGGGTTTTTTAATTCTGGATTTTTATTCACAATTGGCACATCTACTTCCTGAGGTTTTACCGCGGTTCTATTATAACTCGGAATTTGCTCAGTAAATGGAAGTTTATTGCCATAAGTGTTTTCCATTTTAATTTTATACAATAACTTTGCGCCTGGTCCTAACTCTTTCGTCAAGGCAACTTTTAATAATTTCACATAGTGTTCTTCTAACCATTCGTAGAAGAATTTACTAGGTACCTGAATTGATAACGCGTTGTCGTTTAGTTCAACTGACTGAATAGGTTCAAACCAAGTTTTGTAAGCTTGATCTTGAATATTGTCTTTTATGAAAGACAGACAGTTGTTCCATACCGATTGCGCAGTTTTCGTCATAAATTCAATTAATTATTACTTGTTTATTTTAGTTTTGTAATAGGTTACAAAAGTGAACGGAACGGATATTCAGTTCGGATGATTTGGGTTAGCAAATATGTGAACAATTTTTTGTAAAAAAAATTTTTTTAGGCTTGATTTTTAAAAAAAAATATTGTAAGCCTATGAGGATTTTTTTAATGTTAATTTAATATAGATTTAATATGAGAGAATATCAATTTCAAGTTCGTGTGCGTTATGCGGAAACAGATCAAATGGGAGTCGTTTATCACGGAAATTATGCACAGTATTTTGAGATGGGACGCGTGGAATGGCTCAGAAACTTGGGGGTTTCGTATAAATGGATGGAAGAAAACGGTGTTATGCTTCCTGTGGTTTCATTAACAATGAATTACAAAAAACCAGCTCGTTACGACGACTTGTTGACTGTTAAGACAATATTAAAAAGTCAGACCTCTGTGAAGATAGAATTTGACTACGAAATCTATAATGAAGCAAATGAGTTATTAACAACGGGTTACTCAATGTTAGTATTTGTGGATATGAAAACGGGACGTCCAATTTTGCCTCCAAGCTATGTTTCGGAGAAGATAAATTCGTTTCTCGAAGTTTAAATTTCGGTTAGTTTTATTTCGTATAAATTTTCAAAAGTGTCCAATAGATTTTGGACATTTTTTTTTCGAATTGAAATTTCGATTTCGCAATCCATTTCCATTTTTTGAGAAACAATTTGCAGATTTTTTTCTTTGATGATGCGCATCACTTTATTCATGTGTGCATAACCAAAAGAAATTGTAAAATGTTTGTCGATGGTTCGTTCTACTATTTCTGAATTTTCCAATGCCATTTGGGCTGCTGTTTTATAAGCCGAAATCAATCCACCAACGCCGAGTTTTACGCCTCCGAAATACCGAACAACAACAATTACGACATTGGTAACATCAAATGACTGAATTTGACCGTAAATAGGCATTCCGGCGCTATTATTCGGTTCACCATCATCATTAGCACGGTATTGAATTTTCTCTGTCCCGATTTGATATGCATAACACCAATGACGTGCCGAAAAATGTTCTTTTCGTAATCGCTCTAAAATTTCTTTAATTTCGTCTTCGGTAGTTACAGGAAAAGCGTAGCCAAAGAATTTACTGTTCTTTTCCTTATATAATACTTCTTCCGAAGCCGTGGCAATGGTTTTATAAGTGTCTTTTTCTGAAAAATCCATTTTAATAGGTAACTAAAAATAGGGCAAATAAAGCTAATCCAATTCCGAAAGCATTTCGCATGGAAATTCTTTCTTTGAAGAAAAGTATGCCTGCAAAGGTAGAAACAATTACGATAGCAATGTTGTGAATCGTGAATAAAGTAGCACTTTCAAACGCTTTTGCTTCTAACATTTTGACTAAGAAATACAACGAAAAATAATTGGGTAAACCCAATGCAATTCCACCTAAAATATTTCTTCCAGCAAATTGAATTTTTCCTCGAAGAGTTAGAAATACTATCGTTAGTATTCCCACACTAAAAGCACAGAAAAAAGTTACGGAAGAAAACAAACCTATTTTTTCTGACGGAACATGAAATGTTTGCAAGTATTTTAAACTAGCATCAATAGTTCCAGCACCAAAGAATACTAAAATAGGGTAGAGTAGGTTGGAAGCTTGTTGTACTTCTCCAGTTTCCTTTTTCGAAGTGAAATATACTGCCACTAATGCTAGAAGAATACCGATAATCTTAATAAAGTCAAGATTTTCATTATATAAAATAACACCTAAAGTAATAGGAATTATAACCGACATTTTAGAAGCCACTGAGGCTACCGAAAGTCCGTTTCGTTGCGAAGTTAGCGTAGTAGCGTAAAAGGTAGAAATGAAAACGAAGCCCAAAAGAATACTTCCTCTAAACCAATCTTCACTAATAATTTTGGATGGAATAATGCTTGTGTCTAAAAAGAAAAGTCCAACTAAAAACGCAACGAAATAATTTACTACTAAAGCTTGTAAGGCATCAATATTGAATTTGGCGAATAACTTAATAATAACAAATAGGACAGCGTTAAATAAAATGCTAAGTAGTAAATAAATCACAATGGTTTAAATTATTTTTTTATCGAATAGTTGGGTAACATCTTCAACTCCGGGTTGAATGTTCCAAATCTTAAACCCTAATTTTTCAGCAACATCTGTATTTTCTTTTTTGTCGTCGATGAATAATGTTTTTTTTGGGTTTAAATTATGGTTGTTAATAATATATCGAAACGCATTTTCATCAGGTTTGCGAATTCCAATTTCATATGAAAAATATACTTTTTCAAAACAACTGTAAAAGTCGCGAGCAAACGTTTGTCCCTCTTTATGTTCAAATTTTTCTATATGAGTATGATCGGTATTACTTAAAAGAAACAAGCGGTATTTAGAAGCAATCATTTGCAAAAACTCCAAACGTTTTAGTGGAAAATCACCTAAAATAGAATTCCAAGCGGCTCTAATTTCTGTTAAATCAGCATTTGGTAGATGTTTTTGAAAACCTTGTATGAATTCAAGTTCGTCAATTTTTCCAATTTCGTACTTTTTATTCAAAGTATCTAAATCGTCATGCCAAGCAGTTAGGCCTAATTTTCTAAATTCGGAATCAATAGCTTGTTTGTTCAAATCGATAAATACATCGCCAAAATCAAAAATAATTGCTTCAATCATAATTCTTGAAAATTTTAAGTTCATCATTCATTATGTCAAAACCAGCAACCGGATTTCCGGAAATATTTGGGGCTAATATGCCGTTTTGAAATGTTGTGTCTCCTTTGAAAACTCGTGCTTCATCCCATAAATTCGCATCTATAAAGGATTGTAGCGTTTTGCTTCCTCCTTCAATTATAACGGATTGTATGTCGTTTTTATACAAAATATCGCAAATTGAAGAAATCAGGTGAATACCAAAGATAGCATTTTCATAGATACAATTTTCAGTTGAAATGAAATTTTCGCTTTGCGAAATGAAAATTGTTTTTTGAGAATTGTCTTTTACCTGATAGTTTTCTGAAATCTTACCTGATTTATCCAATACAATTCGAACTGGATTATTCCCTGAAAAATCACGTGCATCTAATTTCGGATTATCGTCTAAAACAGTATTCGTTCCCACTAAAATAGCTTGTTCTTCTGTGCGCCATTTGTGAACCAATTGTCTAGAATATGGATTTGTAATCCAAACCGGACTATTTTCTTCTTTAGAAATCGGAGCAATAAAACCATCTGCGGTTTCCGCCCATTTCAAAATAATAAAAGGTCTTTTCTTCTGATGAAAGGTGAAAAAACGTTTGTTGAGTTCGTTGCATTCGTCTTCTAAAATCCCAACAGTTACATTTTTACCACTTTCGACCAATTTTTTAATGCCATTTCCCGCCACTTTTGCAAAAGGGTCAACGGTTCCAACTACTACATTCGGAATTTCATTTGCAATGATTAAATCGCAACATGGAGGCGTTTTCCCGAAGTGACTACACGGTTCTAAACTCACGTAAATCGTAGCTTCTTTCAACAACGATTTGTCTTTTACTGAATTCACAGCATTGACTTCTGCATGAGGTTCGCCTGCTTTTTTGTGCCAACCTTCGCCAATGATTTTACCATCATGCACAATAACACTTCCTACCAACGGATTAGGATACGTGGTTCCCAAACCATTTTTGGCTAATTCAATACAGCGTTTCATGTAAAATTCGTGCGTCGTCATAATACAAAAGTAGTATTTTTAAATAGAATTAATAATCGATTCTACCAATTTACGTACTTTTACCCAACAATAAAAATGCTATGTTAATTAGAGAAATCCAACAAAAAGATAATGAGTCGATTGCTAAGGTAATTCGCGATATTTTTCATGAACTTGATGCGCCAAAAGTAGGAACAGCTTATGCAGATCCTATTTTAGATACGTTATACGAAGTATATCAAGCGCCACGTTCTATCTATTATGTTGTGGAGAAAGAGGGGAAAGTAGTTGGTGGTTGTGGAGTTGCACCTCTAGAAAATGCAGATGCATCTGTATGTGAATTGCAAAAAATGTACTTTGCTCCAGAAATTAGAGGAACAGGTTACGCAGAGAAAATCATTGAAAAATGTTTGGAATATGCCAAAACTCAAGGATTTGAAATCTGTTATTTAGAAACCTTATCTTTCATGACAACCGCTCAAAAATTATACAAACGAATAGGTTTTGAAAATATCGATGGTCCCATGGGAAATACAGGTCATAATAGTTGTGAAGTTTGGATGACGAAGAAATTAGTTTAGAATTATGCTACTAAAAAAATACAAAACCCACTTTTTCGATTCATTAAAAAACATTCAAGATGAACAAGAAATTGAAAGTTTCTTTTTCATCCTAACCGAATATTTGCATAATTTGAAGCGAGTAGATGTAGCTTTGAATCCGAATTTTGAGCTTTCAGATGCAGAAGTTGAAAAGTGGAATACAATTTTAGCGGATTTACAGCAAGAAAAACCCATTCAATACATCACAGGAGAAGCTTGGTTTTACGGATTGCGATTTGAAGTCAATGAAAATACCTTAATTCCAAGACCAGAAACAGAAGAACTTGTTGAATGGATTTTGAATTCACCCATTACCCAACACCCAACACCAATCACCATTTTAGACATCGGAACAGGAACAGGTTGTATTCCGATTTCATTAAAAGCAAATTTACCTGAAGCCAATGTTTCAGCTATTGATGTTTCCGAAAAAGCATTAGAAGTGGCTAAAAGAAATGCCGCATCAAACAAAGTTGAAATCAATTTCATTCAAGCTAATATTTTAGAAGTGGAAGATTTGAATCAACATTTTGATATTATTGTATCCAATCCACCTTATGTTCGTAATTTGGAAAAAGAAGAAATCAAGAAAAATGTCTTGGACTACGAACCGCATTTAGCGTTATTTGTAGAAGATACTGATGCATTACTTTTTTATAGAAAAATAGCACAAATAGCTTTGAAAAATTTAACTCCAAACGGGTTGTTGTTCTTCGAAATCAACCAATATTTAGGAAAAGAAACGGTTGAATTATTGCAAAATCTAGGTTTCAAAAATATCGAATTGAAAAAAGATATGTATGGAAATGATAGAATGATTAGATGTTCGATTTAGGTTTATAGCACAAAGTTTAACAAAGTTTTTTCACAAAGTCCCACGAAGATATAATTTAAAAACCTTGTGAACCTTGTATCTTCTTCGTGTTCCTTGTGGTTAACTTTTTATTCGTAACGCAATGCTTCCACTGGATCTAATTTAGAAGCTTTTATCGCAGGATATAGTCCAGAAACAATGGTAACTATAAAAGTTGTAATGAAAGCCGCTATAATTGCCATCCACGGAATTACAAAAGCAAATCCAATAGCAGAAGCGATTGCAAAACCGATCAGTATTCCGAATAAGATTCCAACGATTCCGCCTAATTGGCCAATGACTAAAGTTTCTGTGAAAAACTGCCACGCAATCGTACTTCGTTTCGCACCAAGCGATTTTCTAACTCCAATTTCTCGCGTTCTTTCGGTAACAGAAACCAACATGATGTTCATTAAGGCAATTGAAGAACCAAAAACAGTAATAATTCCAATTACCCATGCCGAAATTCCCAAAACAGCTGTATTAGAAAGCAAGGTTTGAATTAAATCATCGCTTCGTTCAATTCCAAAATTGTCTTTTTCTATTGGACTTAATTTACGAACTCTACGCATCGTAATAATCGCATCGTCAACCGCTTCATCTAATAAACCTTCATTCATTACCATCACGTCCAAATCGTAATTGATGTTCGGAGCAGAAAATAAGGAGCGCGCGACTTGTGTTGGAATTAAAACGCGTAAATCTTGGCTATTTCCAAAAGTAGAACCTTTCTCTTTTAAAACCCCAATCACTTTAAATTTGGCACCACGAATAGAAATGGTTTTATCTAACGGATTGATGTTTTCAAACAATCCTTTTTCAAAATCGGAACCCAAAACACAAACGTAATTGTTGTTTGCTATGTCAAAGGAATTGAAATTTCTACCTTTTACAACTTCTAAACCTTTATTCGGACAAAAATTTTCATCCACACCAACGATAGAAATTTCTGGATCGGTCTTTTTCTCTCCATATTTTACTTCAACTGCCGAACCTGCTGTAAATGATAACGATGTGGTAGTAAACGGAAAATTAAATTTATCTTGAAAAGCCTTAGCTTCAGGATAACTGATGATAGGATTGACACGTTGTTCGGTATCATTTTGATTAATTTCAGACGAAAAATCATATTGACTAATAGAAAAAGTATTCGCTCCCATAGAAGCAAAATCTTTTAAAATTGTATTCTCTAGCGCTGAAACTACCGTAAGAATCCCAACCAAAGCCGTGATTCCAATAGCAATAATCATTACTGTTAATGAAGTACGCAAAGCCTGACTTCTAATGGAATCAAGCGCAATTTTTGTATTTTCCTTAAATAATCCTACCATGACTATAAGACTACAAATTATTTATTTTGTTACATTAAAAAAGTAATTAGTAAAAAGTAACTAGTAATTAGCCTTATAATTTTTTGAAGTCAGTAATATATCCGATATTTGCATTACTAAAAATCAGAATTGTCTTATTGACACATTTTCAAATTGACATATTAGAAAAATGGCACAAAAACCAAGCATACCAAAAGGAACCCGAGATTTTTCACCAGCAGAAGTGGCGAAACGCAATTATATTTTCAGTACGATAAAAACCAATTTTGAGAAATTTGGCTTTCAACCGATTGAAACGCCTTCGTTTGAAAATTCTGAAACCTTAATGGGGAAATATGGAGAAGAAGGTGATCGTTTGATTTTTAAGATTTTGAATTCGGGAGATTATTTGGCTAAAGCGGATGCTACTTTATTGGAAAATAGAGACAGTTTGAAGTTAACAAGTCATATTTCCGAAAAAGCCCTTCGTTACGATTTAACTGTTCCTTTTGCACGTTATGTAGTACAACACCAAAACGAAATTGAGTTTCCGTTCAAGCGTTACCAAATTCAGCCCGTTTGGCGTGCGGATAGACCTCAAAAAGGACGTTTTAGAGAGTTTTATCAGTGTGATGCTGATGTGGTGGGTTCAAATTCACTTTGGCAAGAAGTAGAGTTGGTGCAATTGTATGACTCAGTTTTTAGTCAGTTAGGTTTAGGTGGTGTTACGATTAAAATTAACAATCGTAAAATCTTATCAGGAATCGCTGAGGTAATTGGTGCTTCGGATAAATTGATTGATTTTACGGTAGCTTTAGATAAATTAGACAAAATAGGTGAGGACGGCGTGAAAAAAGAAATGTTAGAAAAAGGCATTTCGGAAACAGCGATTGAAAAAGTACAACCGTTGTTCAATTTCACTGGAACCATCAACGAAAAAATAGAGAAACTAGCCCAATTATTAGCCAATTCAGAAGAAGGAATGAAAGGCGTAAACGAGTTGCAATTCATTTGCGATAACGTTACGACTTTAGGTTTACAAACCGCTTTCTTGGATTTAGATGTTACGTTAGCGCGTGGTTTAAATTATTACACAGGTGCCATTTTTGAAGTCGCTGCGCCAAAAGGAGTAGCTATGGGTTCAATTGGTGGCGGTGGTCGTTATGATGATTTGACTGGGATTTTCGATGCTAAAAATAAAATGTCAGGCGTTGGAATTTCGTTTGGTTTAGACCGAATTGCTTTGGTAATGGAAGAAGTAGGTTTGTTTCCAGAAGCTGTTTTAGCTACATCAAAAGCGTTGTTCTTAAACTTTGGTGATAAAGAAGCCTTGTATGCGATGAAAGCCATTGGAAAATTACGTCAAAAAGGAATAAAAGTGGAGTTATATCCTGATAAATCAAAAATCGACAAACAATTCAAACATGCTGATAGAAGAGGAATTCCATTTGCAGTAATTGTAGGAGAATCGGAAATAGAGCGTGAAGAATTTGGCTTGAAAAACTTAGCTACTGGCGAACAACAAAAAGTGGACTTTGCAACATTAGTTACTTTATTACAATAATTAAAAGCTGAACTTTGTCCTTGAACTTGTAATTGATTTTTGATATGAATGTAGACGACGAAGCTAAAAAAGTAATTTGGTCTCTTCAGAACAACAAACGTACTGAAGCGGAACGAAATGTATTTGCTCCAACCGGTAAAAAACCGATGAATAAAAACTTAGTTTATGTTTTGTCGGCGATTGGAATTACTTTTTTGATGAGTTTTGCGTTGTCGTTATTTTCTAAAGAGACTACACAATTTTGTTTCCTAATTGATAATTATTGCTTCAATTCAACTGAAAATCCAATTGCTTATACGTTTTATATTTTCATGAATCTTTGGATTTTAATTTTAGGAATTGGAATCGCTTATTTGATTGGGAAAAAGTTAGGAAATCGATTCAAAATTTAGAAAAACCTCTCCATTTATGGCAATAGAAAGTTTTCAAGCCGATTTGCAATTAGCTGAAAAATTACTTTATAACGAATGTGGTTTTCAACTTCAAAAGCTTGTTTGGAATTCTGAAAGCACAAATTATGGCGCTTGTTCTTTTGAATTGAACAACAAACTAATTCAATACCGAGTGGCAAATATCACGCCTACAAAAATCGGCCAATTTGTTGCTATTTGGAAACGAAATAAGGAAGGTATAACAGCTCCCTTTGATGTTTCTGATTCTTTAGATTTGCTGATTATTTCAGTAAGAGATTCAGAAAATTTCGGTCAATTTATCTTTCCAAAATCGGTTTTAGTTTCTAAAGGAATTGTTTCTAAAAATGGAAAAGGAGGGAAGCGTGGTATTAGAGTTTACGCACCTTGGGATAAACCAACAAGTAAACAAGCGATACAAACTCAAGCTTGGCAGGTTCCATTTTTTGTTGAAATTAAAGAAAACGCATTAACAGATTTAGAAAAAATAAAACGGATACTTTCGTTTTAAAAAAGTATCCGTTTTTAAATTCTATTATTTGATGATAATCTTTTCACTGAAGTAATTACCGTCATTCGTTTTTATCTTTACAATATAAACTCCGGTTTCAACATTTTTAACTGGTAATTTTATGCTGTTTTCAGAACTATTTACTTTCCAATGATTTATTTTTGGTCCTAGAATTGAAAATAAAGTAGCTTCTTCAATTTCTGTATTTTTTGGATTTAAAATTTCTAATTGATGACTTTCAGAATTAAAGAATACAATATTTTGACTGTTTTCAAATTCATTGTTTGATAATGTTTGATTTGAAAATCGCAATGAAAATCTACCACTAAATTCACCTGCTGGTAGTACTACACTAAAATTTGATGTTCGAATATCGTTATAGCTATCATTTGTATTGTCATGAATATAAATAGGTTGGTTTAAGTCGAAATTCTCTAATCCATCAATCATAAAGTTTACAGTTCCTGTTTGACTTGATTTTACAGTTAACGGATAAATAGCATTTGTATTAAAGTGACCTACTCCTTGGATAACCAATTTATAATTATCTAATTGAAAATAAATATCATTTGTTTGAGCATCAATTATTTCTCCATCATAGCCATTATTGTAATTATGGTCTGCGTTTTCATTCATGAAACCTATTAGTAGTTGGCGATGAGAATTG
>NZ_JAIWOF010000083.1 GCF_020217025.1 Flavobacterium sp.
GTACTTCCTCTGTAGCCTAATCGTATTTTTGAAAAAGTGTCAGAAGAAATAATATCATCTTCATTATTGTTAGCAGTTGAACTTGTTTGATTTCTAAACATTACATTAGAATCTTGATTATTCTCTTTTACAAAAGCGCGTTGACTATTTTGGAAAATGATTTGGCCGCCTGTCACACTTCCTTTTACAAAGAACCCTTGCGAAACAGGAATAAATCTACCTGGAATTCTTGTGCTAGTTCCTAATCCGCTAATTAATGGAGGTGATACTGGAGCAACTCCACCAACCAAATTTCGGGTTGCATAACCTCCTTGATAACCTGCAAGATTATGTGTGTTATTTGAAGTGTAATGTTCCCAAAAGTAAAGCGTTCCAGTAATAGAATTTATATTATTGTTAATAAATTCATTAGCATCTAATGCAGAAGGATATGGATTTCCTATTAGGTTAATATTTGCCATTCCAATATAAATGCCGCTGTGATTTATTGTACCATTATTTGGTTTTCCAGTGAAAACATAATTTTGAGTCACATAATTTTGAGGTGTTGCAATTCCACTTCCTTTCATTGTAAATGCTTGTCCAGTTTGCAGATTTGTATTTTCATTAATTTGCTGCCAATTAGCATATTCTGAAGTTAAATTGGTAAACTTATACAGCCAATATCTTGCTAGTTTCATAGGATTTCTAGTACTATTAATACCTGAAATCCATGAAATTGATTGTGGTGACGCTGGATTTGTTCCATCTTTTAAAACATTTGCAACTGTAAATCCGGTATTGTTTTCAGTTGTACTTGTAATGGTACTAACAGGAGATGACCAATAATTGTAATTGTATAAGTTTCCAGTTCCTTCTTGGTCTCTTTCTAACGTTCCTGTTCCACTTGGGTCTAAATCGGAATTAGTTGTTTGGATTAATTGCGATTTTCCTTCTAAATCGATTTTTCCGTTTATTTTTAAGTAATGTGAAATTTCTAATTTTGAATCATTGCTAATTTTTAAGGTATTGTTATCTACAATAGCTGCTAATAGCGTTTTATTTCCAGAAGACGTTATATTATGAGTTGTCTTAATAATGTTCCAATCTATTTTTGTAGCAACATTATTAATAGTTAATGAATTGTTTGGATAATACATTGAGCTACCATTCGTCCAAGCGCCAGCCGTTTCCCAATCGCCATCAGCAAGTGACACATAAGGTAAAGGAGCTGTTTGTGTTTCAATAGTGAATAAATTGCTATTGTTTAAACTTCCTCTAAACTTCTTGCCCGAAACTTCGTTTAAACAAGTTCCTATGTAATTGTTCATATTGAAATAAGCAAATATTCCTGTTGTCCAAATTTTTGTATTGATGTCATTTTTCGAAATTGAAGCAGGAATTATTTTACCTCTAATAGTGTTTTCTGTTCCTTGTTCAATTTCTTGATTCATGATAAATCGAATTTCATTTACAGATAATGCAGAATTCCAGATTCGAACTTCTTCAATTTTCCCACGAAAATAATCTACGACACTACTTTCATTTATGTAGCGACCACCTATGGTAAAAACATTAGTCATGTCGGTACGAGCATTCATATTGCTTTGAATATCTAAAACACCATCTATATATAAGCTACCCACATTTGAACCATCAAGTGTAAAAGTTACATTTCGCCATTGATTTGTTGATAAAGTAGTATTGCTCACTATTTCAGACATAGAAGTGCCATTGTGAAAACGCATAACTAATTTATTAGCATTATTTATCAAGAAATGATACCCAGTTTCAGAAGCGCCTTTTTTAGCAACGATTGTTTTATCGTTGTTTAAAGTGTTTGAACCTTCGCAATCAATCCATGCGGAAACTGAAAAGGCACTAGTAACACTAGTCACATCGTTACATCGGATATAGTCATCTGTACCATCAAATTTGATATGTCTTGAAGCAATTACTTCTTCGGCCACACCAAGTTTCATGTATCTTGTTCCATTAAAATTGTAAGTAGCTTCTAAATTTGAACTAACTGTTTTTAGAAATATAGTTTCTACATTGGTAGTGAAATTAGCATCGTCTGCTAAAATTAATACATAATCACTATTTCCTGTTAAAGCGGGTAGTGAACTCACAGAAGATACTGGTAAAGAAATTTTCACTATCCCAACATCTGTCGTAGCTCTTTCTACAAACTTCCAAGTTCGGTTTGTTACTCGTGTTGAAGTGGCTACCAAACTACTTCCTAAATTGACTTGTATCGGCGAAGCCATCTCTGTTAGTGGTAATAGGTTACTACCCCAAACTAGATAATCTTTATTGTTGGCAAATGTGTTTGTATTTAAAACATTTGTAGTATAAATATCACGCAGTCCAATGGTTAAAAAGCTCTCCGGATCGATACTTTTACTTTGTTTTTGATTTAAGCTCGTACTGTCGTCTCTTCCAATTGCAGCAACATTATAAGTATATCCATTACTTATTGTGTTGTTCCATAATGCTACACCATCAGAATCTACAAGTTCACCAGGAACGTGTGGTAAACTGATAGCAGGGACAGGAAATAGTCCTGGATTAATCCCATATTTAATAGACAAATAGGATTCTATTTTCTTTCTATCTGAGTCAGATTTTCTTTCAGAGAACATCATAATTTCCATTACATCACCATTAAAACTAGGGCCAAAGTATTCACTTCGTCCTATCCAAAAACGCGAATTTAAAATTTGTTTGAAAGTACCTATATTAACCTCTTTCATCAACGTAGAACTAAGGGTAACACCTAAATCAACTCCATCTAGATATAAATTCATTCCTGTTCCGGCAGCATTCAATCGAGCATTAAAAATTACAGGACGGTCATAGGTTATAGTACTCGAAGTAATCGCTATACCATAGTTAGTTTGAGCACCTTGATTATAAGCAGCAATATTTGCTACTCCTGCACCATATCTTGCCGAAGTGTTATTAATTGATAGTCCAGTTATATCTTGTGATCCTGAAATTTCAAGAAAATCGTCTCCCATCAATACATCTTGTGCTGCATAAGCCGAACTTACAGGTGTTCCTGGATTTACAACAATAAATATGTCATGATTATAAAATCCTTGTCGAGAAAACATTGATTTTGTTCCATCAAAGTTTACCACAGGATTGAAATTTACATTACTGGTAGTGTTGTTTTTGTATAATGGTCTTGTAGTGCTTGTTCCTGTAGCATTTGTCCAACTAGTGTTAATTCCTGTAGCATTTGGCCAAGAGTCAATAGGAGCGTCATTTGCTAAAGCTGATAAACTCTGCGGTTTGTACCAAACTTCTAACTTGTTAAAAGCGCTATAGCTAGGATACGTTTTTGCTGCAATTGAATAACCTGTGATTTTGAAGTCATCAATTGCAACACCTCTGTAGGAATTATTGATAGCATCAGATCTAAATTGTATTGCGAACTTTATATTGTTTTTGTTATCAAAACCTTGTGATGGTAAATCAATACTAGCCGTAAACCAAGTATTTCCTGGGTTACCACTCCATGCTCTCTGGTCGGCTCCAAATGCAGCAACATTTGTTCTGGTGTACCAATTCACAGCTTGATCGTTTTCTTTTCCTAAAGTTCGCCAAGTTACTCCGTCGTCTGTGGAAAATAAGATTTTAAAACCATCATAATCTAATTCGGTTTGAAAATTATATTTTAATGACAATGTTAATCTTTCATAACCAGTTAAATTAATTGTTGGTGTAATTGCAGTAAGATTTGCATTGTTTGTATAAACTGTAGTTGTTACATGTAAATAAGGAGCTATAACTCCAGTAGTTGTAAAACTTGTATTGTTGTTTCCTCTAGTCCATGCACCAGCGTATGTAAATGCATTATTTCCAGTTGTACTAGAAAAATCGGCATTAAAAATAGTAGTTTGTGCTTTTATTTCTATTGCTATTAGCAGAAATAGGAATAAAAATTTTTTAATTGTAATTTTTTTGACTTTCATATTCTGGGGTTTTGGGGTACTTTTTTAGAATTATTTTTTAGAAAATTTAAAAAAAATTAATTCACTGATAATGAGTTTTTTATGTATTATTTAGGACAAATATTAACAAAAAAAGGCAGCAGAAATTACTGGAAAGTAATAACTGTATTGTTTTTTTTAATAACTGGTTAATTAGATAAATAAATTGTAATATTTATATTAAGAAATAGTTAGTCCAGAGTATTATTTGTTTATTGCTTAATTAGAATTTTTTGACTCAAATAGTTGTTATTATTAGTTTTTATTTTTAGGATGTAAACTCCAGTTGCAACACTTTTAACAGGTAATTTTATATTGTTTTCGGAACTATTTATTTCCCAATGATTAATTTTTTGTCCTAAAATTGAGAACAATGTAGCCTCTACAATTTCCAAGTTTTGGTTGTTTGCAATTTCAATTCCATTTTCGGTTGAATTAAAGAAAATAAATGTTGCGTTATTTTCAAAATCATTAGAAGAGAGTGTGCTATTTGAAAACCTAAGTGAAAATCTATTACTTATTTCTCCAGCAGGGATAGTTACGCTATAATCTGTCAGTCTAATGTCATGATAACTATTATTACTATTATCGTGTATGAAAATCGGTTGATTTGGATCGAAATTCTCTAATCCATCAATCATAAAGTTTACAGTTCCAGTTTGACTAGATTTCACAGTTAATGGATAAATTGCATCTGTATTAAAAAAACCAACTCCTTGAATTACTAATTTGTAACTTCCGGATTGAAAATAAGAATCATCTGGTTGGATATCAATTATTTCTCCATCATATCCTAAATTGTATTCATCATTAGCATTTTCATTCATAAAACCTATCAAAAGTTGACGATGGAAATTAGTACTTCCTGTATAGCCTAATCTCAATCTTTTATAATTATCGGGAATTTCTTCGTCGTTACTATTTTGTGGATTTGTTGCCGAATTGTTCTGTCTAAACATTTCGTTTGAGTTTATACTATTTTCTTTCACAAATTTTCTTTGACTATTTTGAAAAGTTACTTGCCCTCCATTAGGGTTTCCTTTAACAAAATAGCCTTGTGCTACGGGAATATATCTGCCAGGAATTCGCAGACTAGAACCTAATCCACTTATTAAAGCAGGTGAAACAGGAGGAACTCCACCCACTAAATTTCTTGCAGCATACCCTCCTTGATATCCAGCTAATATATGCGTATTATTTGATGGATAATGTTCCCAAAAATACAATGTCCCAGTAATTGCATTTAAATTGTCTCCAATGAATTCATTAGCATCTAGTGCTGAAGGATATGGATTTCCAACCAAGTTGATATTGTTAATTCCAATTTGTAAGCCGCTATGATTGATTAACCCATTATTAGGTTTCCCGTTAAATACATAGTTTTGTAGTTGAATATTTGGAGGTGCAACGATTCCACTTCCTTTCATAGTATATGCTTGTCCTGTTTGAAGAATGCTATTCTCATTAATTTGTTGCCAATTAGCATATTCTGGTGTTAAGTTGGTAAACTTGTATAACCAATATCTAGCTAATCGGATTGGATTTGAAGCACCATTATAGCCAGATATCCATGAAATGGTCTGTGGAGTTGCCGCATTTGTTCCATCGCTAAGCACACTACCAACTGTAAAACCAGTGTTATTATTTGTAGTGCTTGCAACTGAACTTACTGGAGATGACCAATAATTATAATTGTATAAATTTCCAGTTCCTTTTTGATCTTTCTCTATGGTTCCAATACTTGTAGGATCTAAATCACTATCAGTAGTTTGAAGCAATTGTGAATAATCTTGTAAATCGATTTTTCCATCTAATTTTAAATACCAATCATTTTGCAGTTTGGTGTCATTTACAACATCAATTAATACATTTGAATCGACAATCATTCCTAAATCAATATGATTTGTAGTTGAATTAATATTGTCTTTCACATGAACGATTGACCAATCATAATCTGCAATATCTAATCCTCGAATTTCCTTTGAAACTGAGTTTACAGCTGTTGGAAAATCGCCAGTTTGCTCTGTTACAAATGGCATTGGCGCTTCTTGAACGGCAATCGTTTTTACATTATAGATTCTAGCTCCTGGAGTTGTATCTATTGTTGAGGTAGTGTGATTATCAATTACATCATCTTTATAATTGTCCATTTTGTAGTAGCGAACAAGATTAACCCATGGTAAACTTGGAATGTCTTTTGGAATAATAGTTCCGCGTGTTTGGCTACTATTATCTTGAATTTCCTGATACACCATTTTTTGGAATTGGGAATCCGTTAACGCAACATTGAATAAGCGAACTTCATCAATTTTTCCTTTAAAAAACTGCGTATTTGTTATTGAATTTTTTCCAATGGTAAAAAGAGAAGTATCTGAAATTGTTCCAGAAACAGACGTACTTGCAACCATTTCACCATTTACAAATAATTTTAATAGTTCGTTTGAACTATCGTAAACCGCACCAATATGAATCCATTGAGCCGAGTTAAGTGCCAAATTGTTACTTAACGTTATTCCATTAGCAACTACTTCCACTTTTTTGGCATTAGTGATTTTTATGTGAAATTTGTTTTGACCCAGCACAATTCCTTCAGAAGAAAATGCGGAGTTGATGTTAATCCAAGCCATTAAAGAAGCATTTGGCCAATTGGTTATTACATTATTGTCAGTTGCATAGTCATTTCTACCATCAAAAGCGATGAATAGTTTTCGTTCTAAATCTCTTGGAGAACCAAAAACGTTGTTATTTGTATCGAAAGCGTCTAAAATTCCGTCACCATCAGTATCGGTATTTCCGTCGATAATTCCGTCGTTGTTGGTGTCTAAACTAGCGTAAAGGGTGTGTGAAATATCAAAAGTTACTCCGTTTGACATTACATCTAAATAGTCTGGAATTCCATCGCCATCGGTATCTTTAACATAGTAAGTAAAAGGCGCTACATTTGTACCTTGATTGTCGTTTCCATAAATATTAAATGCATAATCATAAATATCTAAGATTCCGTCACCAAAGCCTTCTAAATTACCATCTCCATTCGTGTCTTTATTTCTAAAATCTTCTGATTCTGGACCGTCTCCTGCGCCATCACCATTAATGTCGCCATCACCATTTTCATAACCAACATAAGCATTAATATTTCCAGCCCAAGATTCATCTACGTCAAAAATACTGTCGTTATCACTATCTAAATCTAAGTAATTAGGAGCGCCATCGCCATCGTTATCAGGAACAATGTGAGATTCCGCTACATCATGCATACCATTTTGATTGACATCTACCCATTGGTACAAATAGGCTTTTCCTTCGGATAAATTACCTAAACCGACTTCAACTACATCTGGAATTCCGTCATTATCGGAATCCAAATCAAATACATCGGCAATGTTATCTCCATCTAAATCACATAATGTTTGAGAAATTAAGATATCGTCTAAAGCTAAGTCATTACCAGTACCACCTGTTTCGTTATTGATGAAAATTACTTGAAAAGCACTCACATTAAGATTGATGTCTGCTGTAAAGTGTTGCCAATCGCCAGCTAAATTTCCAGCTGTAGTAGGCGGAATATCTCCAGTTTCAATAAAAGTAATTAGGTTATTACTCATATCGCGGAATTCTACTCGTACATCTGGTCTTAATCGAGTTGCAATTCCAGGAGCATCAGTTCTATCTAAATTTAAAACCCAAAAACTGTAGGTAATTGGAATGTTTGGAAGTGCTCCTGTAATAGTTGCTGTATAAAAAATTCCTGGAGTATAAGAAGCATTAAAAATAGCCATTCTTCCATTCGGATTTCCAGTATGATCACCTCCCATGTGCCAATACGAAGGTGCCCAAGAAGCAATTTGAGCCGACGGACCAACGGTATATTTTCCGTCATTTAAGTCGGTTAAGTTTAGATTTGGACATTCTGGAGTGTTTACTCCAACGGTTCCGTCTTCAAAACAATACGTAGTTAAAGCATTATAAGTTGTATTGATAGTTGTACGACTTCCAGCTCCAAAAGTTTCGTTAAGGAATTTATAATTTACTTTATTTCCGTTTAAAGAATTACAATTAGATTCTTCTACGTCATCTCTAATTCCATCATTATCATCGTCTATATCAACATTGTCAAAAATTCCATCGTTGTCACTATCGTAAAAAGTTTGAATTCCTTTTCCAGTTATGTCAAATAAAAACGGGCTCACATCGTCGCTATTGCTTGCAATAGATACTTGTGCCGTTTTAGTTCCAATAGAACTTGGATTAAATTTTATTTTAAAAGTACTTGAGTTATTCGTATTGATGGAACTGCTTGGATCTTGAATAACTGTAAAATCCGAACTTCCTATGATTTGGACCAAAGGAGTTCCCGTTAAGTTAATGGTATTGTTTCCAATATTTTTTATAGTGAAAGTTCTAATTACAGGATCTGAAACAATTTGAGTTTCTCCAAAATCTGTTCCATAACTTGATGAAACCGCTGCGTTATGAGGTATAGTTGTATTGTTTAATCCAAGAACTTCTAGATGATTTCCTGTTTGATTTCCATATAAACTAACATTGTCTATAAAATAGTAATCAGAAGTATTGCTTCCTCCATTGAGTTCATCAAATCGAATTCTGATTTTTACTTGTGTATTGCCATTTGGAATAGCATAAGTGTAAGGAGAACCAACAGTGTTACCAGTACTTACCGTATGATTAAACGCATAAACATCTGAGGTTGTGCTGTTTTTCCCATCAATTAACTTTATCGAAGTTGTGTATGAAGTTCCATTATTATAAGAGATGTCTAGGTACAAATCATCGTTATCATCAGGTGTTCCGTTAGATGAAAAGAAAATATTGACATACACATTAGTAAAACTACTGATGTTGACATTATCAAAACTGATATTAGGATCATCAGGTGAAGAACTATTTGAACCACCAAATCGTAAAGAGTTTGGAGAGGAAACAAATGAACTGGTATTGGTTTGAATGGTTCCAGAATTTAGCATTGAAATATAATTCCAAGAATCTTCTGGTTTGCTATCAAATCCCTGATAAGAAATTTGGGTTTGAGACTTTGCGATGCAAAAAAAGAACAGACAAAATAGTACTATCAATTCTTTATGGAACTTTTGGGTAATTTTTCTTTCCATAACACATTTGTTTTTTAAATAAAACAATCAATAAACATAAAATACTGTAAACAAGGTGTTTGGCATTTATTTATTGAACAAATGTTAGGAAATTCTATTTATTAAATAGAAGTGAAGTAATAAGTGGTATTATTTTTTTAACAACTGGTAATGAATTGATTGTAATTGACTTATGTGTTTTATTTACCCGTTTTTGAAAATCTCTTTCACAGCAGCTTCATAGTTTTTACTATTTCCTGCTTTTTTAATCTTTTTAAAAGTCTTTTGTGGATTTGAAAATGATTCTGAAAAGTATTCCCAAAAACCTAACATTTTCATGCGAATAGGCGTTGGACCTTGTAAATATGCATCGTATTGTTGATAAATTTCATCGTGAAAAGCTTCAAAAATTTCGAATCTATTTTTTGGATATTCCGTAGTGTTGTTTTTAATCATGGAAGGTAAAAACGGATCAGCAATTAAACCTCTTCCTATCATAAAATGATCAATTAAAGGAAAACGTTCTTGTAGTTCTTTAAATTTTGCTACCGAAGTAATATCGCCATTATAATAAATCTTTTGTTTTGATGTGTCAAGGCATTTTTGAAACGAGTCTAAATCGACACCACCTTTGTACAATTGTTTGCCAATTCGGGCATGAATTGCGATATTTTTAATTGGATATTGTTCTAAAATAGGGAAAACATCTAAAATTTCGGTAGGATTTTCATAACCCATTCGCATTTTCATCGAAACAATAATATCGGTTTCGTTGTGAACTCGTTTTAAGATATGTTCAATTTGAGATGTGTTACTAATTAATCCAGAACCCATTCCACACTTGGCTACCATAGGATACGGACAGCCTAAGTTCCAATTCAATTCTTTGTAACCCATTTGCTGCACGTATTT
>NZ_JAIWOF010000068.1 GCF_020217025.1 Flavobacterium sp.
AAAATCGATTTTTTGCTGATAAAATGTTAATAGATTGTTATAAAATCGTTTTTAAGATGTAAAAAAAGCAATTTTGAGACCTAAATTCAGCTTACTTTAATCATAAATTTACTCTGGAAGTAAGAAAAGATTTGAGAAGAAGGCAATGTCCTTATCTGATTTTTTTCTTACTTTGTATGATGAATCAAGAAATAAAAGGGCAATTCCCAAACAACATCCAACTCTTTATAAAAAGAGAGGATTTTTTACATCCCATTATTTCCGGAAATAAATTCAGAAAACTCAAATACAACATTCAAGAAGCACAAAAGTTAGGGCATACCACATGGTTAACTTTTGGTGGTGCTTTTTCTAATCACATTTTAGCGGTTGCAGGAGCTGGAGCAGAAGTTGGATGTAAAACTATCGGAATTATTCGTGGAGAAGAACTCGAAAGTAAAATACATGAAAATCCTACGCTAGCTAAAGCACAAGAATTAGGCATGCAATTCCATTTCGTAAGCCGAACTGCTTATCGTGATAAAGAGTCCAGTTCGTTTATTTCCTACTTACAAGAAAAATGGGGTCCTTTCTATTTAATACCCGAAGGAGGAACCAATGATTTAGCCATAAAAGGCTGTGAGGAAATTTTAACTTCCGAAGATAAATCGTATTTTACGCACATTGCTTGCGCTGTTGGAACAGGTGGAACGATTTCAGGTTTGATTAATTCTTCAGCCGAAAAACAGCAATTAATTGGATTTTCTTCGTTAAAAGGTGCATTTTTATCTGAGGTAATTCGTAATTTTGTAGTGAAAACGAATTGGAGTATTAGTGATGCCTATCATTTTGGAGGATATGGTAAAGTAACAGACGAATTGATTCAGTTTTTAAATTCGTTTTACAGTCAAACGGCTATTCCATTAGATCCTGTATACACGGGTAAGATGGTTTTCGGAGTTTTAGATTTAATTGAAAAAGGATATTTTCCACCCAATGCTAAAATTCTAATGATTCACACCGGTGGTTTGCAAGGAATTAAAGGCATGAATTTTGCTCTAAAAAATAAGAATAAAGAAACAATACAATTTGAATAAAGAGTATCTAATTTATAAGAACAAATAAATTTCCAAATTTAGGATTGTCCCCTCGAGGGGACTACAGGGGTGTAACAATCGTCTTAGAAAAGACAACAAATAAAATATCTCACAAAACATTGTCCCCTCGAGGGAACTTCAGGGGTGTAACGGATATCATAAAAAAGAGAATAAATAAAACAGCACTAAAAATAAATGAAAATTAGACTAGCCCTTTTTTTACTAGCGCTTTTAGTAGTAAGTTGTACCAGTTCGCGCCCTGTGGTGAGAACAACGTCAAAGCCTAAAGTTACCACTAAAAAACAGCCAGTAGCGCAAACAAAAACAAAAACAACTACAGCTAAAAAACCTGTTGTAACGAATTCATCAACTAAATCAGCAACATCAGAATCAAAATCAAAAACCGATTCAGAAGTTAGTTTGGAGGCTACTTCTAATGTAAAAACGTATGCCGAAGAGATTCAAATTTATGTAGCTAATTTTAAAGAAATTGCTCAAAATAATATGAAAGCTCACGGAATTCCTGCAAGTATTACATTGGCACAAGGAATTTTAGAATCAGGTGCAGGTAAAGGAAAATTAGCAGTAAGTGCCAATAATCACTTCGGAATTAAATGCCATAAAGAATGGACAGGGGAAAGTGTAAAACACGACGACGATTCAGCTCAAGAATGTTTTAGAAAATATGAAGATCCAGCAGAATCATACCGCGATCATTCGTTGTTTTTAACTTCACGACCAAGATATTCTAGTTTATTCAAATTAGATAAAGGCGATTATGAGTCTTGGGCAAAAGGATTAAAATCGGCGGGTTATGCAACAGATGTAAAATATCCAGAGAAATTGATTGGCTTAATTGAACGTTTCGAATTGTATAAGTACGATAATGAGGTTCTAAGTCGTGATTTTAAACCTGCAAAAAATGAAATTATTCTAGCACAAGGCGGAGATTACTACACCATTCAACAAGGCGATACGTTATATTCGCTGTCAAAAAGATTCAATCTTACGGTGGATGATTTGAAGAAATTAAACAACATGTCAGATAATGCCATTTCTATTGGGCAACAAATCAAAATAAAATAATGATATATAAAAGAAGTAGCGAACTATTTGTAGAAGCTAACAAAGTAATTCCTGGAGGTGTAAATTCTCCAGTAAGAGCATTTAAAGGAGTAGGAGGTACTCCTATTTTTGCAAAAGAAGCAAAAGGAGCCTATTTATATGATGAAGATGGCAACCGATTAATAGATTACATCAACTCGTGGGGACCTATGATTTTAGGGCATGCTTATGAACCAGTTGTAAACGCGGTTATTGAAAAAGCTAAAAAAGGTACTTCCTTTGGAATGCCAACAGAATTAGAAACGCAGATTGCGCAATTAGCAGTTTCTATGGTGCCTAATATCGATAAAATCCGTTTTGTAAATTCAGGTACAGAAGCTTGTATGAGTGCGATTCGTTTGGCACGTGGCTATACAAAGCGCGATAAAATCATCAAATTTTCAGGATGCTATCACGGACATTCCGATTCGTTTTTAATAGCAGCAGGAAGTGGTTTGAGTACGTTTGGTGTGCCAAATTCGCCTGGGGTAACACAAGGTACTGCAAAAGATACTTTATTAGCGTCTTATAACGATATTGAGAATGTAAAAGCCTTGTTTGAAGCGAATAAAAATGAAATTGCAGCCATTATAATCGAACCTGTTGCAGGAAATATGGGGTGCATTCCGCCAGCAAAAGGGTTTTTAGAAGCACTAAGAGCTGTTTGTACAGAAAACGGAGCCTTGCTTATTTTTGATGAAGTAATGACGGGATTCCGCTTGGCAAAAGGAGGAGCTCAAGAATTATTCGGAATTCAAGCCGATATAGTTTGCTTTGGTAAAGTAATTGGAGGAGGATTACCAGTAGGTGCTTTCGCTGCCAGAGAAGAAATCATGAATTATTTAGCACCACTTGGTCCGGTGTATCAAGCAGGAACTTTATCAGGAAATCCATTAGCCATGGCTGCTGGATTAGAAATGTTGAAAGCACTGAATGCGGATGCTGATATTTTTAAACGTTTAGATGAAAAAACAGCATACTTAGAAAACGGAATCCGAAAAGTGTTAACCGATGCTAATGTTGTGTTTACCATCAACAGAGTAGGTTCTATGATATCGGTTCATTTTGATGCCAATCCAGTTTATGATTTTACTACGGCTAAAAATGGAGATAACGAAACGTTTAAGAAGTTCTTCCACGGATTGTTAAATAGAGGAATTTATATTGCGCCTTCCGCTTATGAAACTTGGTTTATCACCGATGCATTAACTTATGAAGATTTAGATTTTACAATTAATGCAATAGCAGAAACTGCAAGAGAGTTATAAAAAAAATGTCCCGATATAATCGGGACATTTTTTTATTTAATTAAATTATCATAAAGAGCTTTATTGCTTTTAAGTTTTCTTAACTGCTCAGGAGAAAGAGAGCCTTCAATTTTACTTTTCATAATGGAATAAACTTCATTTCTTTCCTTATCAGAAGTAGCTTTGGCTAAATTTACGTGTTTATAAACTAATAAATCATACAAGCCATTTTCTAAATTGCTCTCCAAAGGAATCACTTTTACCAATTCATTTAATTCTAACTTTGCGGCCATTTTAGGATCATTTGATTTTTGATCTTGAGCAAAAGATAAAGCGCTAAACGCAAAGAATAATACTAGAGAAAAGACTATTTTTTTCATAATTTAAATACAGTTGATTTTTTTTGGTTTGTCAAATCTAAATTAAATTTGAGATTAAAACAAAACATTTTGTCAAAAATAATTAATTACCTCTGCGCTCTTTTACTCTTTTTTGCATTTTTTCTTTTGCTTGTGCTGTTTTTTCATCAAGATTCTCTTCCCATTTTTTGTATTGTTCTGGCTTTAAGATTTTTTTCATTTTGGCTTTCATTTCAATTTGATTGTCTAACATCTCATTTTTCATTTCAAATCTTTCGTCAGCAGATGGTTTTTCACCTTTTTCTTTTTTAGCTTTCATTTCGGCCATTTTGGCTTCTCTTTTTTTCGCTTGCTCTAACAAAATGGTTTTTACTTCTTTTTGTTGTTGTGCATCCAAATCTAAATCGAGAGTCATCTTCTTAACATGAAGTTCGCTTTGCTGTTCTGGTGTTAACTTCTCTCTTCCTTGTTTTCTGTCTTGTGCAAAGGTTAATGTTGTCATCACTAAAGCAATTGCTAAAATTAATTTTTTCATCTTTTCGTTTTTTTAATTGTTTGATGATAAGACGCTGAAAAAAGAAAAAGGTTTAATTTAAAATAAAAAAAAAAGGAACTCATTTGAGTTCCTTTTTTTTTATTCCTTTATTATCTTGATAATTTTTTCACCGTCTTCAGCTTTTATTTTAACAACATAATTGCCTTTAGCTAGTGATGTGACATCTATTTTTGCCTCTTTATTGTTGATTTCAAAATGCATTACAGATTGACCAATTAAGTTGAAAATTTCTAAACTTCTAATTGTATCATCATGAGTAATAGTAAAAGTGTTTTTGACTGGATTGGGATAAAAAGTTAAAGAACTTTTCACATTCTCATCAATAGATAATGCTTCTGTATATACTAAAGATACATCATCAATTGCTCCAAAACCTCTAGGGTTTACATCATCACTTACAAAAGTAAAAACAAGATTTGTTGTTGTTCCAGCTAAACTATTAGGTAAAGTTACAGTTTGATTAGTGAAAGTCAATACAGCAGCATTTGGATAAGGACCAAATTGAGTAGTGCCTGATGTAAATAGATTTCCATTCGTTGGAGTTCCAGTACCAGTTGAAACAGTTATGTAATCGTAATAGGTGCTACCAGTAAAGTCAGAAACTTCTTGTTTGTATTTAAAATTTAATACGATATTAGTTGCTCCAGCAGGAATAGTTATGGGTCTATACAAATGAACTGTTCTTGCCGAGTTATTATTACCTACAGTTGTTTCGCTATTGCCAATAAATGCAGCTCTTGCGCCAGTAAATCCTGTTTGTCCTGTTCCGCAATACCATTTTTTGTTTGCGCCAGATTGTTGTGCCGTTAACCAGCCATTGGAATCAAAAGTTGCACCAGTCTCAAATCCACCGTCACCAGCAGGATCTATTAGTGTAACTTGTCCAAAGCTTAAAATAGAAGAGCTTAACGTAAGAAATAAAATAATTTTTTTCATTTTTTTTTTGAAATTTTAGAGAGTTAATTTTGGGCAAAAATAAAAAAAAAAGACTTCAATTACGAAGTCTCTATTTTTATATGTTATTTTCCAGTGTAAACAGCTATTTTATTTTCGCCATTAACTTCTATCCTGAGTAAACCATGCTTGCTTAATCCTTTACTAGCAGCATCCCATTTTTTACCGCTCAATTCCGATTTTATTTTTAAATCACCAATCGAAATTCCTTCGTTAGCTTTTAAAATTTCGATAATGTGTTTTTCATCTTCCGTTAATTCTGGACCTTTTTTCTCTGGACGCATTTGCGGGAAAAACAACACTTCTTGAATCGATTGATTGTTGGTTAAGAACATAATCAAACGATCCATTCCAATTCCTAAACCAGAAGTTGGAGGCATTCCATATTCTAAAGCTCTTAAGAAATCTTCATCGATAATTCCGTTAGCTTCGTCATCACCTTTTGCGGCTAAAGCCATTTGGTTTTCAAAACGTTCTCTTTGGTCAATTGGGTCGTTTAATTCCGAATACGCATTTGCGATTTCTTTTCCACAAACCATTAATTCAAAACGTTCTGTTAATTCAGGATTATCTCGGTGCGATTTACATAAAGGCGACATTTCTTTTGGGTAATCCGTAATGAACGTTGGCTGAATAAAGTTGCCTTCGCATTTTTCACCAAAAATTTCATCAATTAATTTTCCTTTACCCATGGTGTCGTTCACTTCGATTCCCATTGATTTTGCAGCTTCGCGCAATTCATCTTCCGATTTTCCAGTAATGTCAAATCCTGTAAATTGTTTGATGGCATCGGTCATCGTTACTCTTGCATAAGGTGCTTTGAAGTTTACTTTGTGTTCGCCAAAAGTAGCTTCAGTTGTTCCGTTTACTTGAGTAGCACAATATTCTAATAAATTTTCAGTCATTTCCATCATCCAGTTGTAGTCTTTGTAAGCTACATAAATTTCCATTGCAGTAAATTCTGGATTATGCGTTCTGTCCATTCCTTCGTTACGGAAGTTTTTTGAAAATTCGTAAACACCATCAAATCCACCAACGATTAATCTTTTCAAATATAATTCGTTAGCAATTCGCATGTACAATGGAATATCTAAACTGTTATGATGCGTAATAAACGGACGTGCTGCCGCTCCACCAGGAATCGATTGCAATACCGGAGTTTCCACTTCCATGTAACCCGCTTCATTGAAAAAGGTTCTCATAGCAGTGAACAATTTGGTTCTCTTCATAAAAACTTCTTTCACATGTGGGTTTACCACTAAATCCACGTAACGCATACGGTAACGCAATTCTGGGTCGGTAAAAGCGTCAAACACATGACCTTCTTCGTCAGTTTTTGGTAACGGAAGCGGTTTTAACGTTTTGCTCAACATTTTAAAATCATCCACACGAACGCACATCGCGCCCACTTTTGTTATGAATAATTCACCTTCAATTCCAATAAAATCACCTAAATCGGTTAATTTTTTGAAAACTTGGTTGTAAAGCGTTTTATCTTCACCTTCGCAAAGCACATCACGATTAAAATACAACTGAATTCTTCCTTCGCTGTCTTGTAATTCAGCAAACGAAGCTTTTCCTTGATCACGAACACTCATCAAACGTCCAGCCAAAATAACCTTCTTACCTTCTTCAAAATTTTCCTTCACTTGCTTTGAAGTGTGATTCACCGGAAATAAATCCGCTGGATAAGGGTTAATTCCAAGTTCGCGTAAAGCGTTTAGTTTGTCTCTTCTAATGATTTCTTGTTCCGAAAGTTGCATAGTATTGTATTTAAGCGTGCAAAGATAGGTATTAGTTTAAAAGTTTAAAAGTTTAGAGTTAAAAAAACCTTTTGCCTAATCCCTTTTGCCTTTTACCAAATTTTAAGAACTATTCGTATCTTTGCTTCACTTTTCAAAAACACAATTTCGGTTGTTATGAAATCGCCACTAAACACGAGTTTGCGCAAGCAAACACATATGACGAGAAAGGCGATACCATTTGACCTTTAAAAAACAATAAAAGTTACAAATGAATAAAAAAGTCCAACTTCAAGATTTAGGAAATAAAGATTACAAAGACACTTGGGATTATCAAGAAGAATTATTCAAAGAAATTGTCGACATCAAAGTTCAAAATAGGAGAGAGGAAACTGCAATTGCTACACCTAACTATTTTTTATATGTAGAACATCCACATGTTTACACACTAGGAAAAAGTGGTGACATGTCTAATTTATTACTTTCTGAAAAACAATTAGAAGCAAAAGGGGCTACTTTTTATAAAATCAACAGAGGAGGCGATATCACCTACCACGGACCAGGACAAATCGTAGGCTATCCCATCTTAGATTTAGAAAACTTTTTCACTGACATTCATAAATACTTACGATTCCTAGAAGAAGCAATTATACTAACGCTAGCTGAATACGGTTTACACGCAACTCGTAGCGAAGGAGAAACCGGTGTTTGGTTTGATGTAGGAACACCATTCGCAAGAAAAATTTGCGCTATGGGAGTGCGAGCATCACGTTGGGTAACCATGCACGGTTTCGCTCTAAACGTCAATGCCGATTTAGGCTACTTCGACAACATCATCCCCTGCGGAATCAAAGGAAAAGCCGTTACCTCAATGCATGCCGAATTAGGAAAAGAAATAAACGAACAAGAAGTAAAAGAGAAAATTCTAAAACATTTTCAAAATTTGTTTGAAGCAGAAATAGTTTAAGTAAGTTTTATCCCGTACATATCCCGTACATATCCCATATATGTCCCATGCATATTTTGTACTTATCTTATAGTAAGTGTATTTAAATTAATTGATTATTCTATAACATAGAATGTTTTCTCTGTATTTATTGTAAAATCAAGTTAAAAGTATTTTAGTTTGGTGGAAATATAAAAAAGTAAAACGCTCTGTTTAGCTCTATTCAACATAAACAGAGTAAAAAAATCTCCGTGTACCTCTGTGTGAATTCTAAAACTCCAAACTCAGCTGTTCTGGCAATAATCGAAAGCTCATTCGGTGGTATTTACAAGGGCCATATTTTTTAATGGCTTCTCTGTGATCTTTCGTTGGATAACCTTTGTTTTTCTTCCAATTATACATCGGAAACTCTTCGTGAATCTTATTCATGTATTCATCTCGGTAGGTTTTGGCTAAAACAGATGCCGCGGCAATACTCAAATATTTACTATCACCTTTAATGATGCTAGTTGTAGGAATTGATTTTAAAAGTTTAATTTCTTCTTTATTAAAAATCCTTCCTGTTTTTTGTTTCATGCCTAATTTTCCATTCAAAGGACGATTTCCGTCTACAATTATATACTCTGGAGTTAGATTTAGTTGCAAAATACACTCTTGCATGGCTTTCATTGAGGCATTCAAGATGTTTATTTCGTCAATTTCATTTGGAAAAATATGAGTAACGGCAAAAGAAGTTGCTTTCTTTTCAATTTCGGGTTTTAGTTTTTCTCTAATTTTTTCTGAAAGTTGTTTGGAATCATTGAGTAGATTTAGCTCAAAATTATCTGGAAGTAAAATAGCAGCAGCTGTTACAGGGCCGGCTAAGCAACCTCTTCCGGCTTCATCTGTTCCGCATTCTAATATTAAATTACTGTAACTTTTACTTAACATTCTTTTTTTTGACAAAAATATAATTTTATACGCAACCTTTTTGCGATATTTTCATCTTTAGTATGAGATTCTTCCGTAAAATGTTTTTTTAAAACTAAAACTTTAACATAAATAAATTAGTAATATTCCGAAGTATTATTTGTTTATTTAAGAAATAATTAAGAAGTTTGCGGAATAACTAACTCAAATAAATTTAATATGAGATCGAAGTTCAAATGGATTTTTACGCTTTTAGTAGCGTTTACAATGCAGTTTTCGTTCGCACAAGAGAAAACTGTAACAGGTGTAGTTTCTGACGAACTAGGGCCTATTGCTGGTGCTAACGTTGTTGTTCAAGGGACAACTCGTGGAACCACTACTGATTTTGATGGTAACTATACCATTAGTGCTAAACAAGGAGATGTTTTAGTTTTTACTTACACAGGTAAAAAAACATCTACGGTTAAAGTTGGTGCTGCAAATTCTTACAATGTATCTATGTCTGATGATGTGGTACAAGGAAATGAAGTTGTGGTTACGGCTTACGGTATTGTTAGAGAGACTAAAAAATTAGCTTATTCTACAGAAAAAGTAGAGGCTAAACAATTAACTCAGGCTTCTCCAGTAAATGCTGTAACAGCTTTAGCAGGTAAAGTTTCTGGTTTGAACATTATTACAAGAAACAATGGTGTTAATCCATCTACAGTTGTAATCTTAAGAGGTTATAAAGGTATTACGGGTGATAATGCTGCGTTGATTGTTATTGATGGTGTTATTCAAGCTAACAATGCTTTGAATAACTTAAATCCAAATGATATTGAGTCTATTAATACATTGAAAGGAGCTAGTGCAACTGCATTATACGGTTCTCAAGGTAGAAATGGAGCTTTAATTGTAACTACTAAACAAGGTAAAAAAGATACAGGAATGTCTGTAGATTTTAGTACAAGTATGGTAGTTGAAAAAATCAAATATTTCCCTGAAATGCAAACTTCGTTTGGATCAGGTGTTGGTGAGTATGATCCATTTGAAAATACAAGTTGGGGTCCTAGATATGATGGAAATTTAAGACGTTTAGGTCCAATCTTAAGTGATGGTTCTTACCAA
>NZ_JAIWOF010000084.1 GCF_020217025.1 Flavobacterium sp.
TGCAACGAATAAAAACTCTTCAGCATCATTGGTAATTATCTGCGGAATAACTTCTAAAGTACTGTTGTTTTCAGGAAGAATATCACGTTCGTATGAACCTTTTACTACCAATTTTCCATTCAGTTTGATGTAAGGCGAATAGAAAGTGTCTATGCCACCAAAGTGTTTGTGGAATGCGTTTCGAAATCTAAAATCGGTAAAACCTTGTAAAGGGGAAGATAATAATGTGATACTCATGCAGCAAAGATAAGAGAAAGAAACGTATTACTCTCTTTTCTGTTTAAATAACCAATCATACATAGCATCTTCGTGAAAAAGACGTTCTACATTGCCGTGATTTCCACCTTTGATAATGGTTAAAGTAACATCTGCCTTTTCGTCGCATTTTTTTATGGCATCAACCACTTTTTTTGATTCTGACATTGGTACAATATAATCCACATCACCATGTTGAATCCATAGTGGAATTTTGGCTAATTTGCAACCATCTTTAACATTTCCGCCACCACAAATAGCAACTGCTGCGGTGATTTTATCGGCGTATTTTCCAGCAAAGTGTAAAGTGCCATAACCGCCTAAACTCATGCCACAAACGTAAATTCGAGACTCGTCTACGTTGTAGTTTTTCTTTACATAGTCTAAAACTTCTAAAACTTTATCTGGATTCCAATTTCCTTTTGCTACTTGTGGTGCTACAACAATAGCTGGGATTTTTCTTCCTTTATCCATTGCTCGTAAAACACCATAACGTCTCACACGATTTAAATCAGTTCCAGAAAGACTTTTTCCGTGAAGAAAAATCAAAACAGGTTGTTTTTCAGTGCTTTCTTTTTCTGGAACATTAATCCAAAACGGATAAGTGGTTTTGTTTTTTATGGTTTTTAATTGGGAAAACCCAAAGGTGCTAGTAAGTATGAAAAGCGCTATATAAAGTGGTTTTAATTTCATTATTTAAGTAATTGTTTTTAATAGAGAAGGCGATGGAAATTTAATTTGAACCTGTGATTTTTGTTTATTTTGCTGCAAAATTAATCATCCATTCGATGCCGTATTTGTCTCTAAACATGCCAAAGTAAGAACCCCACGAACTATCACTCATCGGATATTCGACAGTGCCACCAGCTGAAAGTCCGTTGAATAAATGGTCTGCTTCTTCTTTACTCGCTGCACTTACGGAAATTTTGGAACGGTTTTCATTTTCATTTACACGACCCATAATTTTAGGTACATCGTTTCCCATTAAAATGTTGTTGCCAATTGGCAATGCAATGTGCATAATTTTGTTGGCTTCGTTTTCTGGAACTGGGAATTCTTCACTTGCCAAATCTTTGAAACGCATAATTTGAGCAAACTCGCCACCAAATACCGATTGATAAAAACGAAACGCTTCCTCGGCATTGCCGTTGAAATTGATGTGTGGATTGATTAGTGCCATGGTTTTGTTTTTTATGTTATGTATAGGAATTGAACTCCTCGTTATTTTGGGTTTTCTATAGGAAAATACAGAAGTAGTAATTGAAGCAAACCGCTGTTGTAAACTGTTTTTTTATTTAGATTTTCGCCATTCATTTAAAGACATTACTTTGTTGTTCTTTTTGTCAAAAAACTTAATTTCAAATGTGTTTTCATAAATATAGAAATTATTTATTTTATTTTGAGAAGTTTTTACTTCAACCCAATAATAGTTTTTGTCATTTGTTTGAGGAGACTCTATAATACTAGTTTCAGCCCATTTTTGATTTTCGGGTAATTCTTCCATTAGTTTGAAAATCTTCGTTCTATTTTCACTGTCGGAATCACAAATTTCAAAACTAGGGTTTCCAGTTGGAAAATATATTTCATTTAATAATTTAGGATTATCTTTTTTAAGTTCATTATATCTTTCAACTGCTAATTTATAATATGCATAATGCTTGATTTCTTTATTTTTTTTTATTTTTTTATAAACTTTAAGAGCTTCCTCTTTATTTCCAATACTTTCATAATAATTACCAAGAGCATAATCATAAATATAAAATGCTTTTCCAATGCTATCTATAAAAGATTTAGCTTTATTAAAATCTTTTAATTTGACATAATTAGCAGCTATTGCCGTCGCAATATTGTTATGTTTATATTCGTCTTTATTCAATTCAAATAAGGATTTTTCAAATTCACCATTTCGATAATATATTTCAGCTTTTAGATATGAAAGTTGGTCTTGAATATGACTTTTAATTTGTGATTTATATTTGTCAGTTTCATTCTCATTTATTTGTGATAAACTATCAATTTTAAAGAGAACATTATTTGGATTTTTTTTGGAATCAGCATATAGTTGAATAAATAATTTTTCGAAATTTCTGATTTCTTCATCAACTTTATCCATTTCTTTGTGAAGTTCAGCATGACTATCAACATCTGATGTTGATTCAACTTTTCTTTTACAAGATAAAATTGTTAGAATAATTATTAAAAGAAAAATTTGTTTCATAACTCTTAATTTCAAAATAGCTTACAACTCGTTTATATGCGCAACAAACTTTCTCATATACAACCAAATTTGGGTAGATTGGTGCTACTAAGTTGCGTTTATCAAATATAAAAAAAATATTTACAAATTCCCGCAAACAAAAAATCCTCAATTACTTGAGGATTCTATTTACTTTTTATTTTTACCAGAGTTAAACTTAAAACGTTCTACTGGGCTTTCTGGTTTTTGTTTTTTGTCAGAAGGTTTGCCTTGTCCAAATGGTTTTTTAGCTGGACCGCCTTTTGGTTTAAAAGGTTTTTTCTCGCCTTCTTTTTTAAAATCCGGTTTTCTGTCTTCTTTGTAAAGTGGGGCTTTGTTTTTTGCTATTTGGTCTAAAACTTCTTTTGGATTTTTAGGATCTTCTTTTGTGCCACGCAAATGAATGACTAATCCGTTTAAGAAATTGCGTAATAATTGATCGCCACATTCCATAAAATTGGGATGGTCTTCACTTCTAAATACGTTTGCTAATTCGCCTTTTGAAACTCTGAAATTTACCAAGTTTAAAATTTCAATAATTTGGTCATCACGTAGTTGTAAGGCTACACGTAATTTTTTAAATATATCGTTGTTATTCATTCTGTGTCTTTTTTAAATATTCAATTTCCAAATTATTAATTCATTTAGAAGAGCCAAAGGTACGCTTTTCCAAATTCTTTCGCCCATAATTTTTCATTATGTTTACCATTGACAATTACTACTTTTTTGGTTAAATGCATGCAAGTGCATCTTTTATCGTTGACTAAGTCTACCATTTTGTCCATATCGGCTACCGTGGTTTCGCTTTCGCTATCTCCACACATAAAGTATAATTTTGTTTTAAGATTTTTGGTGTTTTCCGTCAAAGTATAAATGGTGTTGTTGAACCAAAAAGAAGGCGAAAAAATTGCTGCTTTTCCAAATGTTTTCGGATACTTTAAAATGGCATAATACGAAACGAGACCACCAAGCGAACTTCCAGCAATGGCTGTGCTCATTTTACCTGTTTTCGTTCTGTAATTGGTATCGATATAAGGTTTTAAGGTAGTTACAATGAAATCCAAATAAGTATCGGCTTTTCCGCCACCGTATTTTTCATTTGGATAAGGTGTAAGTTCATCCATTCGTTTTTCGTTGCTGCTTTCAATACCTACGATGATGACTTCTGCTTTTAAAGAATCTAAAGTTTCATCTACTCTCCATTCGCCTGCGAAAGTCGTTTTGTCATCAAACAAATTTTGCCCGTCGTGCATGTAAATTACGGGATATTTCTTTTCTGAAGTTTCATAATTATGAGGGAAATACAACCAAATTTTTTTGGAAGTCTGTAATTGTGGCGCTTCAATTATAAAAGAAGTAACTTTGCTTTGCGACCATCCCGAAAGAGATGTTAATAAAAAAAAGAACAAAAATGGGAAATACTGCTTTTTCATTTTTATATTTGAATTCATCTAAGACATAAAAATACTATTTTGATGGACAGTTACCAAGAAAAAATAAGTTTATTACAGGAAATGATAGGTTTTGCCTTAATTGATGGTGAATTGCATGATAGAGAATACGATTTTTTAGAAATGGTAGCCATGGAATTAGAAATCGAGAAAACCGTTTTTCATAAGTTATTTGAAAATAGAGGGGAAGTTACCGTAATAAAAGATGAGTTTCACCGAATTTGTCAGTTTTATCGTTTGGCCTTATTAATGCATTGCGATGGCGTTTTGCACGAAGCTGAACAAATTAAAATCAACGAAATCGGAATTAACATGGGATTGAATCCGTATGCGATGAAACGCGTACTGCATTTAATGAAAAACTCCCCAAACCGAATGGTAGAGGGAGATGTTTTATTATCCGTTTTTACTGAGCAACATAATTAGTTTGCTGGAACTTCGTCGAAATTTACCATCCAATTGATGCCGAATTTATCAGTAAACATTCCAAAATAAGCTCCCCAGAATGTTTTTTCCATTGGCATAATAATGTTTCCGCCAACAGAAAGTCCGTTGAATAATTTATCGGCTTCTTCCTTGCTATCCGCATTTATCGATACGGAAAAATTGTTTCCAAACGTAACATCGCCACTAAACGAAGTACTATCACTTGCCATTAAAATGGTTTCTTTACTAATAGGTAAACTTACATGCATAATGCGATTGCCTTCTTCCTCACTTGGTGGTGGACAATTTTCATCGGCTGGCATATCTTTAAATCTACCCATATAAGTAAATTCGCCTCCAAAAACCGATTTGTAAAAATTAAAAGCTTCTTCTGTATTACCATTAAAGGTAAGATATACATTTACTGTTGCCATACTTTATTGTTTTGTGATTGATTACTTAAAAGTACAAAATTTATTTTAAAACAATTAAGCTCCAAATTGATTTTCGTTGGCTTTAATATAATCTACGATTAATGTTACGATATCTTCTTCAGTTTCGTCTTCGAAAAATAATTCGTCTAAGTCTTCCCAACCTGAAATGATGTTTTCATCTGCTTTTTCAATGAATGCTATTCTTTTTTCCACGTCAGGCGAATAGGTTTTTGCCGGAAACAAACCCAATGCTTTTGAAATTAATTCCGCTGTTTTAAATGCTTTAATTTCTTTATACGATGTGATAACTTCTTCTGCAAAATCACCTGCTTCTGAACTAAAAAAGAATTGAAAACCGCCTTCTCCCATAGCGCCTTCAAATAAATCTACAAAAACGAATACTTTTTCTTCATCGGTTAACGAAGAGAAATCCTCTGTTTCTTCTTTTTTTTGCCAAATGATTTCTCCAATAGCTTCAATGATTTTGATTTCGTCTTCTAATTTTAGAATGTTTTCAATTTTGCTCATATGTGTTTTTATTTAATTTTCTCTTGTAAAACTTTTATATCGTCACGCAATTTTGCTGCTTGCATGAAGTCTAATTCTTTAGCCGCTTTTTCCATCATTTTACGTAAATCTCTAATTTTTTTCTCAATTTCGGGTTTACTCAAGTATAAACTTTCTGGTTCGGCCGCTTTTAGAGCTTCTTTTTCATAATAACCTGTAGAAACAGAATTTCCACTCAATGCACTTCCTAAACTTTTATTCAAAGCTTTTGGCGCTAATCCGTTTTTGGTATTGTAATCGATTTGTTTTTGTCTTCTGTAATTGGTTTCATCAATCGTTTTTTGCATCGAAGCGGTTATCTTATCTGCATACATAATCGCTTTTCCATTAACGTTACGCGCAGCACGACCAACGGTTTGCGTTAACGAACGATGACTTCTTAAAAAGCCTTCCTTATCTGCATCTAAAATCGCAACTAACGAAACTTCAGGTAAATCCAAACCTTCACGAAGTAAATTCACACCAATTAGCACATCAAAGATTCCTTTTCGCAAATCTTGCATGATTTCTACACGTTCCAAAGTATCCACATCGGAGTGAATATAACGACAACGAATCGAAACTTTAGTCAAATATTTTGCTAATTCTTCTGCCATTCTTTTGGTTAAAGTAGTAACTAAAACGCGTTCATCAGCTTCACATCGCAATTGAATTTCTTCGATTAAGTCATCAATTTGGTTGGCACTTGGTCGAATTTCAATAATGGGGTCAAGCAAACCAGTTGGACGAATGACTTGTTCTACATAAACACCTTCAGTTTTCTGTAATTCGTAATCTGCAGGTGTTGCCGAAACATAAATTACTTGATTTTGTAAGGCTTCAAATTCTTCAAACTTTAATGGGCGATTGTCCATTGCAGCAGGCAAACGGAAACCATATTCTACCAAGTTTTCTTTACGACTTCTATCGCCACCATACATGGCATGCACTTGTGAAATCGTAACGTGACTTTCGTCGACTACCATCAAGTAATCATCTGGAAAATAATCTAACAAACAGAAAGGTCTGGTTCCAGGTTCCCTTCCGTCAAGATAGCGCGAATAATTTTCAATTCCAGAACAGTAGCCTAATTCGCGAATCATTTCCAAATCGAAATTCGTGCGTTCTTCTAAACGTTTCGCTTCTAAATGTTTTCCGATTTCTTTGAAATAATCCACTTGTTTGACCAAATCTTGTTGGATAGCCCAAATAGCGTTTTGTAACACATCAGGCGAAGTCACAAACATATTTGCTGGATAAATCGTTAGTTTTTCGTATCGTTCTATCACTTTTGCAGTGGTTGGATCAAAAGCTTCAATTTCTTCAATTTCATCTCCAAAAAAGTGAATTCGGAAAGGTTCATCGCCATAACTTGGGAAGATTTCCACAATATCGCCTTTGATTCTGAAATTTCCAGCGGCAAATTCGGCTTCCGTTCTCGAATATAAACTTTGAACTAATTGATGCAGTAATTTGGTACGCGAAATTTGCTGACCTGCTTCTAAATTGATTACGTTTTTTTGAAACTCAACCGGATTTCCAATTCCATACAAACAAGAAACAGATGAAATTACAATAATATCTCTTCGACCCGAAAGTAGGGCGGAAGTTGTACTTAAACGTAATTTTTCTAATTCGTCATTAATCGATAAATCTTTCTCAATATAAGTTCCGGTAACGGGAATAAAAGCTTCAGGTTGGTAATAGTCGTAATACGAAACAAAATACTGCACCGAATTATTAGGGAAAAACTGCTTAAATTCGGAATATAACTGAGCTGCAAGTGTTTTATTATGCGCTAAAATAAGTGTTGGTCGTTGTACTTCTTGTACCACATTTGCCACCGTAAATGTTTTTCCAGAACCTGTAACACCTAATAATGTTTGGTATTTTTCACCATTTAAAATGCCTTTTGAAAGTTTTTCAATGGCTTGTGGTTGGTCACCAGTAGGTTTGTATTCAGATACGACTTGGAATTTCATGTAAAGCAAGTATTTTTACAAAAATACTACATATTTTATTTAATGATGTAAGTATATCCTAAACTTAATTCCGTATAATCGGCTTGTCCTAGATTACTACAGATATAAGCGCCAAGAGATAAATTGTGTTTTGGCATATTTTTAGTATTCCAAGCATAATATTTTAAGCCTAGTTTGCCTGAAATAAAACGTTTTAATTTATAATAACTATCTAATTCGCTCGGAACATAATCACTAGTTTCAGGAACATATATTTCACTGTTTAATCGATAGTCAATTTTGTAAAATGGTTTATCAATATTAATGCCTAATTGTGCTTCAGCTGCAAAGTGATTCATTAAAAGTTCTCCATTTATAAAAACACCATAAGCAGATGAATTGTAAATTGGGTTTTTCTTTAATTCTGGATAGTCTTCATTTACTAAAAATTTCTCTTCTTTTATGTAATCGTAGTAGTTTTCATAAAAGGTATAAAAGAAACCAATTCCAATTTTATACGTGTTTTTGTAGATTTTACCAAAAGCAAATGAAGTAGAATACACTTCTTTAGTATCGTTATATAATCGATAAATTGATTGTTGCCCAATGCCTGTTTTGATTTGATAAAATTTAACAGGAGTATATTTTGTATCGTTTATAGTAATAGAATCGGTTTTAGCTTTTTGAGGATTAAATTTGAAGTTTAATCCAGCAGAAAAAGTATTTAAACCTTGATTAGGCCATTTTATATGTCCGTTAGAATGATGTGAATACCCTATACTTGCTCGAGTATCTAAATAGGTATTGGAAAATATAGAATAATTTAGGAACATACGATAAGCCCAAGTGAAATCAGTTGAAATGGCTTTGTTTTGCCAGTTTTTTCCATCGTCATAATTCTTGTTGAAATAAGAGGCTCCAATAGCAGTGTTTAAAGATAAGCGTTTCGTTTTTGAATGAAATAGAGGAATTTCTAAATATGGCATCAAGCTGTAAGATGATCCAACAAATTCATTATTTCCATAATTACTGTATTGAAATAGTATTCCTGTTTCTGGATTTTGAAGTGATTGTACCCAAGCTTCATCTGAAAAATGTTTTTTTCCAACAAAAAGACTCAGGGTTTGATTCATTTTTAGTTCTGGGAAAAATTCATTTGCAGGAGATGTTCTGCCTAATACATATTCTACATTAAAAGTGGTTTGTGAAAAAGATTTAGATATAATCGAACAAAATATAAAACTGATAAATAGTAATTTTTTCAAATTCATAGACAAATTTTTAATCCCAACATTCCATTAAAAGTAAATCGCCTTTTTCGTGTGAAATGGAAACAATTCCGTCTTCAGTAACATGATTGCTGCTTCCAGTGCGATAACCAATGGTTAGTTCTTCGTTATTTAATGGGTAAAATAAATTTTTTGTGGTAATTCCGCTAACTTTTCCAATCGGAATTAAAGATAATGTAGTATTTGCCGTATACCATTTATCGTATTTATTGGGTAATAAAAATACTTTAGAATGATCGTCAATAATTACAATTTTTAATTGATTGCGATAGGCTACAATGTTAGTAATATTTGTAATGGTATGATCGGCACGTTTTCCGGTGGCCCAAATTACGTTTACAGCTTTGTGTCCTTTTTCGATAAGATAATCAAAAGCTTTTTCTAAATCGGTTTTGTCTTGATTGGGAGCATAAACAATTTCTAACGGATATTGCTTATCTAAATAATATTCAGGTTTAAAACCTCGATCAAAATCGCCCAATAAAACATCGACTTTAATGTCTAATTCTAAAACACGTTCAATTGCTGAGTCTAAAACAATCACTAATGGTGACCATTCTAACAATTGTCCCATTAATTCTTCGCTACAGGATGCGCCATTAGCAATGATTAATGCAGGTTCTTGGTCGTCGCGAACAATATGGTGTGATGACATTTTTTAGATTTAATGCCGTAAATATATCGTTAAAAAAATCAAATACAAAAAACAAAATCAAGTACAATATCAATTTTGTACTTGAACTCGTTTTTATCTTTTAAAAATTATTGAACCAAATAACTAACCGTATCAATTTCACTCAAAAAGAAATAACCTAGCGGATAATTTGAGTTGTTTGTAATGTTACTAATATTACCTCTAACGGTAGCTGGTGGTGTTGCAAATGGATTTCCAGAACCACTTCCGGCAATTGCTGTTAATTTATTCATGTAGTTATAATAGCTTTTTGAAACGCCTTGAACGCTTAAATCTAAAGTAATTCCAGGTTCCGTTTCGCTACTACCGTAAAAACCAAACATTACGTTTCCTTGGAAAAACTCGTCGCTAACCACACCAAATTCAGGAAATTGTTTATTTGGATTTTTAACACCTAATAGATAATAATTTTCTTCAGCTCCATTATCTTGATAGAAATATTTAATTTGAATTTCGTCTTCACCACTAATTCCAACTACTGTTTCTTGTTGTACATTAATGATATCTGGAGTAGGATATAAAGCGCTAGATGCAGTATATATTTCTCCATCATATAGAATTTCTAATGTATAAACTTCGCCAATTACAGGTTGAAAGTTATCACAAACATAATCTCCTGTATTTGGAACTTCAATAAAATTGAAAACTACATTGGAACTATTTGTAATAGTAACGGTTGCACCATTAGCAGGAAGAATTTCATTGGTA
>NZ_JAIWOF010000085.1 GCF_020217025.1 Flavobacterium sp.
TAAAAATCATTAGTCAAACTTAATTTTATGGTTTGACTTTCACCAGTTGTTCCTTTCTCCCATTTGATGATGGCATCAATAACCAATTTTGGGTCTGAATTATTTAATTCAATATCTACTACTTTTTCACAACTACTATTTAATAGCATTGTAACGAGTAAAACGGTATATAGGAAAATATTTTTCATAAAATTAAAATTTAAAATTATAAGAAACCGAAGGCACAATTCCGAAAATAGAAAGTTTTACAGCTTCATTTGCACCAGTTTCTGAATTTTGTCTAAACGATATGGAAGCTGCATTATAGCGGCTATAGATGTTATAAATTCCAAAAACCCATTCTCCTTTAAATTTACGGTTTTCATATTTTTTAGGAGTTAGAGTTGCCGAAACATCCATTCGGTGATAAGCTGGTAATCGGTCTTCGTTTCTAGAGTTATAACTTGGAACGGTTACACCTTGAAAAACATATTTTCCTGAAGGATAAGTTACAGGTTGTCCAGATTGAAGTGTGAAATTAGCTCCAAAACTCCATTTTTTATTTAATTTATAGCTTCCAGTAACTGCTAAATTATGGGTTTTATCATACGCAGAACGATACCAATCACCATTGTTGATGCCAATTTCAGTTGGTGTTCTTCCTGGAGTTTGTTGTTCTGATCTAGATAAAGTATACGAAATCCATCCGTTTAATCTACCTTCATTTTTTTTAATCATCATTTCTAAACCATAGGAGCGCATTCTTCCGTTTAATAATACTTGTTCTATTGCTTCGTTGGCAATTAAATCGGCACCATCAATATAATCGATTCGGTTTTGTACTTTTTTGTAGTAAGTTTCTAATTCTAAAGTGTAATCACCATCTTTAAAATTTTTAAAGTAACCAATAGCAACTTGGTCAGCCAGTTGAGGTTTAATGTAATTATCGCTGGGTGTCCAAACATCTAATGGAGTAGGAGATGCGGTGTTAGAAACCAATTGCATATATTGAACCATTCGGTTATAACCTGCTTTTATGGATTGATCTTTATCAATTTGATAGGATATTGTAAAACGAGGTTCAAAGTTCGAATAATCCGCTATTTTTTCATTTGAGCCAAAATACTTTGTAGAAGTTGGAGTTGCTTTTTCATAAATTTTCAACTCTTCATCATACAAAACGGGTTGATTGTTGTCGTAATAGTTTACTGTAGAAGCTCCTACTCGGTAAAAATTGCTAAAGCGAACACCTGCCATAATAGCAAGTTTATCGGTGAAATTATGTTCGATATCGGCATATAAAGCATTTTCAAAAGCATATTTTTTATCCAATTGACGGAAGTTAATAGAAGATTCCTCATTCAATGGTTTTATGGTACCGGGATTGATATCAAATTTGGTAACATTAGCTCCAAAATTGAACTTTGTTTTTTCAGTAGCGTAATATTTAAAATCGTATTTCAAATTGTAGTTTTGAATAGTAGATTCCCAATTAAACCCTATGAAATCTAAATCCAATCCGTAAAAATAATTGCTGTAAATAAGTGATAAGTTAGAAAATAATTTATCGGAAAATAAGTGATTCCAACGCACATTAAGTGTTGAATTTCCGTAAATATTTCGGAAGGATTCATTTAAATTAAAGATGTCGCGTCCGAAATAACCCGATAAATATAAGTTGTTATTTTCGTTAACTTTATAATTCAATTTGGTGTTCAAATCATAAAAGTAAGCGGAGTTTTTATTATCGGTTAATTTCAAGAATAAATGGGCATACGAACCTCTTCCTGCGATAAGAAAAGAACCTTTGTCTTTTACAATTGGACCTTCTGCTAATAAGCGACTGGAAATCAATCCAATTCCACCATTCATGCTGAATTTATTGCTATTTCCGTCTTTTTGATACACATCTAAAACCGAAGAGGCTCTTCCTCCAAAACGGGCTGGAATTCCTCCTTTATATAGTTTTAAATCTTTAATAGCATCTGCATTAAAAACCGAAAATAAACCAAATACGTGTGATGTATTGTAAAGTGTCGCTTCATCTAAAAGTACTAAATTTTGATCGGCTCCACCACCACGAACATTAAAACCCGATTGGCCTTCTCCAGCATTTGTAACACCTGGCAAAAACAAAAGCGATTTAATAATATCAACTTCACCTAATAAAACTGGCATTTGCTTGATGGTACTAATCGCTAGTTTATTAACGCTCATTTCCGGTTTTTTGATATTGGTTTTATAAGCGTTTTCTGTAATGACAACTTCTTTAAGTTCTTGCTTACTTTCTTTTAGACTAAAGTTTTTCTTTACATTTTGATTGATTTCTAATTTTTCAGAATAGGTTTCAAATCCAATATAACTAACTTGAATTGTATAATTTCCTTTGGGTAAAGTAATGGAATAGAAGCCGTATTCATTTGTATATGCTCCAATATTTAATTCGGAAACATAAACGGAGACACCAATTAAAGTTTCATTATTATTGGCATCAGAAATAACACCACTTAGGGTTACTTTTTCTTGTCCAAATCCCAAAAGTGAAAAAAAGAATAAAATCCAATAAAGTTTTAGTTGTAGCCCCATTTTGGTATAAATTTTGTACTACAAATTTCACAAAAAAAATATGCAATAATTTAAAACAAATGTTAATTTGTAATCAAAAATCAATAATTGTTTTAATTTTACCACTTTCAATGCAGTTCAAATGAAAACCAAATTATTTGTTTTACTTTTTCTATTTCAATTTGTGTCGGTTTTGGCTCAAAAAGATTCTCCTTTTAAAACTTCAAAGCTGAAGTTAAATTGGGATGAACCTGCAAAAGTGGATACGGAATCAAATACTACAACGTTACCTTACAAAAGTATTTTTGATAAAGATGATAGCTACTTAAAGCGCTATTCAATATTGAATCAGAAAAAAGGGGAAGAAAGTGTCATGGTTCAAAAAAGTGAATTTAAGAATCCTGGAGATGAAGTAAAGGATAAATTAAATAAAGAAACGCAACAAGGAAGCTGGGAAAATGTTTTCTTTGGAAAGTTTAAAGTCAATACACATGTCATAAAAATCAAGACTAGAGATCATATGGATCCTGATGGAGATAAGGTTAGAATTCTTTTAAATGAAGTTACAGCTTTTAATGTAATTTATTTAGATTCTGATTTTAAAACGAGTTTGATTGAATTAAGAGAAGGAGATAATAATATTGATATTGTGGCGCTAAATCAAGGATTAGCAGGTCCTAACACAGCTACTTTTGCAATTTATGATGAAAATGATAATTTAATAACTACAAATGATTGGAATTTGAATACTGGAGTAGCAGCTAAATTTGTTATTGAATACGTCAAGCCAATAGATAAGAAATAAAAAAAAGCGACTTAAATTTTAAGTCGCTTTTTTTTATTGAGTTTAAAAATCTTAGTTCAATTTAGCTAAGATAGTATTTAATGTTTCACTTGGACGCATTGCTTTTTCTGTTAGTTCAAAACTTGGATGATAGTAACCACCAATTTTTTGTTCTTTACCTTGAGCTGAAATTAATTCTGCATCGATTTTTGCTTCATTTGCTGTCATTGCTTCTGCAATAGGAGCGAATGTTGCTTTTAATTCAGTATCTTTAGTTTGGTTTGCTAAAGCTTGTGCCCAATAATAAGCTAAATAGAAATGTGAACCTCTGTTATCAATTCCACCCACTTTTCTTGCTGGCGATTTGTCTTCTGCTAAGAATTTTGCGTTGGCTTCGTCTAAAGTGTCTGCTAAAACTTGTGCTTTTGCATTGTTTTGTGTTTGTGCTAAATGCTCTAAAGAAGCTTGTAAAGCTAAGAATTCACCTAATGAATCCCAACGTAAATAACCTTCTTCAATAAATTGTTCAACGTGTTTTGGAGCTGAACCACCAGCACCAGTTTCGAACAATCCACCACCGTTCATTAAAGGAACGATTGATAACATTTTAGCCGAAGTTCCTAATTCTAAAATTGGGAATAAATCCGTTAAGTAATCACGCAATACGTTTCCAGAAACTGAAATTACGTCTTTTCCTTGACGGATGATTCTTAAAGTTTCTTTCATGGCATCTTTAACATCCATAATGCGAATGTCTAAGCCCGTTGTATCGTAATCTTTTAAGTATTTCTCTACTTTTTTGATGATTTCTCTATCGTGCGCTCTTCCTTTATCTAACCAGAAAATAGCTGGAGTGTCTGATAATCTTGCTCTGTTAACTGCTAATTTTACCCAATCCTGAATAGGAGCATCTTTTACCTGACACATTCTAAAAATGTCACCTGCTTCTACTTTTTGAGATAATAAAACGTTTCCGTTTTCGTCTTCCACGTTAACTGTTCCGTTTTCTTTTAGTTGGAAAGTTTTATCGTGAGAACCATATTCTTCTGCTTTTTGAGCCATTAATCCAACATTTGGAACCGAACCAATTGTTTTAGGATCTAAAGCACCATTTTCTTTCATTTCGTCAATACAAGCTGAGTAGAAACCTGCATAAGCACGGTCTGGAATAATTGCGATAGTATCTTCTTCTTTTCCTTCTGCATTCCACATTTTTCCACCACTACGCGCTAAAGCAGCCATAGAAGCATCTACAATTACGTCAGAAGAAACGTGGAAATTCGTAATTCCTTTTTCTGAATTTACCATAGCTACACGTGGTCCGTTAGCTAAAGCATCAGCAATGGCTTGTTTGATTTCCGCTTCTTGTGGAATTCCTGCAATTTTGTTGTATAAATCTTGTAATCCGTTATTTGGATTAATATCTAATGATTTGAATAAATCATCATATTTTGTATACACATCAGCAAAGAACGTTTCAACGATAGCTCCAAAAATAATTGGATCCGAAACCTTCATCATCGTTGCTTTTAAATGCGCAGAAAGCATTACGTTTTTCGCTTTCGCATCAGCAATTGTTGCTTTAGCGAATTGTTTTAAAGCATTTAAGTTCATTACCGAACTATCAATAACTTCACCCGCTTTTAAATTAGCGAAATCTTTTAAAACAGTAGTTGCACCATTATTTGAATTGAAAACGATTCTGAATTTTCCGTCTTTTTCAACGGTTGTAGAGTTTTCAGTTCCGTAGAAGTCACCTGAATTCATGTGAGCTACTTCGGTTTTGCTATCTGAAGCCCAAGTTCCCATTTTATGTGGATTCGCTTTTGCATAGTTTTTAACCGCTTTTGGTGCTCTTCTGTCCGAGTTTCCTTCACGTAATACAGGATTTACAGCTGAACCTAAAGCTTTAGCATATCTAGCTTTGATTTCCTTTTCAGTATCGTTTTGTGGCTCTTCTGGGTAGCTAGGAATATTAAATCCTTGAGATTGTAATTCAGCAATTGCTTCTTTTAATTGAATTACAGAAGCCGAAATGTTTGGTAATTTAATAATGTTAGCCTCTGGAGTATTTGCTAATTGACCTAATTCGGTAAGCGCGTCACCTACTTTTTGGTCTTCTTTTAAGAATTCTGGAAAGTTGGCTAAAATTCTTCCTGCTAAAGAAATATCTCTAGTTTCAATGGCAATGTCAGCAGGTTTAGTGAAGGCTTTTACAATGGGTAAAAACGAATGCGTTGCCAACATTGGCGCCTCATCCGTAATGGTATACATTATTTTAGATTGGTTGGACATGGATGTTATGTGTTTGTTTTGAATATAATTTGTAAAATCTGCCAAATATAGGAAATTTGAAAGAAATAATGGGGCGAATTTGCTTAAATCTTGAATAAAATTCAATAAAAAATGTCTGAGATATTTGTTTGTAAAATATTACAAATAAATTAAATATAATTACTTTTGCTAACATATAAAGTTATATTCAATTAAGATGAAAAGAATTTTACTCCTTTTGCTATTTATTGGGGCTTGTTCCTATTCGCAAGAAACGCTTCCTTATGTAAATAATTTTAATAATGTAAATGCCTTAACAGGCTGGAATCATTATGCAGTTTCTGGAACTGATGATTGGGAACATGGTTTAGCTTCTTTAGAAACCAATCTTAATAATTTAGCTTGGGAAACTAAACTTCGAGGCACGCCATCAACTAGTTCTGTTAGGGTTTTGGAATCGCCATCGTTTGATTTGACGAATGCAGGGCTTCCTTACGTACTTTCTTTTAAGCATACAAGTAATATAAATTCATCTAATTTTTATTTGGATTACTCTATTAATAATGGCACAACCTGGCAATTGTTAAATCCCACGACAACCTTAAAAAAATATTGGCAATCAGGTAGTGGTTTTTCCTATTCATCATCTGGTTATAGCAATGTTTCGGCGATTGACCTTTCTTCTTTACAAGGTAATACAAATGTGAAATTTAGATTTCGTTTTGTTACGAATTCTTATTGCAATGGTTTTGGTTGGGTTATTGATGATTTTTCTATTGCACCAGAATATTATAATATTTGGGCTTCTCAAGGTAATACTATTGAGATTTCACCGCTTTGTCCTGAAATTAAAGTTATTAGTTCACTTAATTTTAATAATCAGTATACAGCCTATTTTAATGTAACTACAAAATATTATTTGTCTACAGATACGGTTTTGGATGCAGGGGATACATATTTAGATGAAAAAGCTTCAAATATAGCGGGAACTGTTTCGAGCTGGGAAAAGATTATTCCAACACCATCTTCTTTAAATCCTGGACAATATTATATTTTGTATGTTCACGATTTTAATAATACAGTTAATGAGAATAATGAATCTGATAATGTGTCATATGCACCATTAATAGTGAAACCAATTTACAGTCTTCCTTTTTTTGATGATTTCGAATCAAATCATCAAAATTGGAAAGCTACACAGCATCCAGCAAGTACAGTTCCTATGATTTGGGGGCTTGGTGAAGGAACTAGACATCATATAGAAGGGACACATTCGGGTACTTATGCATGGCACACAAGCGGAACAGTCAATGAAAATATACCAGAGTATACAAATCAATGGGTAGAGTCTTCTTATTTTAATTTAAGTTCCTTAACTGATCAGTTGTATTTAAGTTTTTGGTTTAAAGATCATTATGATAATAGTGTTGGGTATTATGATAATTTCTATAAAGTACAATATATTTCAGGATGTGGAGATTATTGGCAGGATTTTTACACAATTCCAGAAAATTCTTCTGACGAGTGGGAATTTGTAAATATTCCAATACCTGCAGCAATGGCTTCCTCACAGAACATTCGATTTCGAATAACATTCCAAACAAATTATTTAAAACCTGAAGGTATTATTTTTGATGATTTATATATTGGTCCTGCAAAAGCTGATTTAACAATTGAAAGAATTGATTTTAATAATAGATTTACTCCTTCTCAGCAATCTTCAGGTGAAATCAAATATTATCTCACCAATAGTGGAAAAATAAATACAGGGGTTTCTTCTACATCTTTTTATTGGTCTAACGACCAGAATCTTGATGCTTCTGATGTTTTATTAGGACAGAAGACGTATACAGATGTAATAGCAGAAACCGGTCAGTGGGAACAATTTACATTTACTAAACCAACCCAACAAGCAGGTGACTATTATATCATTTATAGTTTAGATTCGGGAAATCAGGTTGATGAGATTTTTGAGACTAATAATGTTGGTTTTATTAAAATTGAGCAAACTCCAACTCAAGATTTTCCGTATTTCAATGATTTTGAAACACATGCTTATCATTGGAACCATGATAAAAGTTTAGGAAATGACGATTGGGCTTTAGCTATTCCTAATGGTCAAAATTTAAGTACTGCATTTTCTGGAACTAAGGCATGGATTACTAATGCAAATGGAAATCTTTCTAGTTTAAGTAGAATGCACCTTTATACACCAGTTTTTGATTTATCACAAAGTGTTAATCCTGTATTAGAGTTCGATATGGATACTCATGCAAGAAATTACAGAACAGGAGCGATTAATTTAAGTTACTCTATAGATAATGGTACTACTTGGCAAGTTCTTATGCCAATAAATGAATCTTATACTAAATGGTCAAAATCGATGAAGTATGACGAAAATTCTGGTTTAGATGTTAATTATATGCAATTTAATACTGAGCTTATGTTTAACAGTAATGAAAGTGTTTTGAGTACGCAATTAGATTATAATTCTAGAGATGTTGATAGGAATACACATTATGCTATTAATATTCCTCAACTTAAAGACTATGAAAATATCAGGTTTAGATTTAATGTTACCAAGTTTGATAATGCAAATAATAATTATCCAGATTATGCGAGTGAGGGTTTTTTGTTGGATAATTTTTCAATTTCCGAAGCAAGAATTGATTTAACAGTGCCTTACAGTAAAGATATGTATGTCAGTTCATTGTCGAATTATATCAATTTTTCTATTGATATTAAGAATAATGGTAATTATATAAGTAATGCTACAGATATTAAGTTTTATTTGTCTTCGGATCCTAACTTAGATGCTGGTGATTATCCATTGGGAGTTTCTCAAATTCCACAAGTTCGTCCTGAATTCAAACATCATATGAGTTTGGAATATGCAGTCCCAGTAAACTTTAGTTCGTACTCTTATTTGCTTTATGTAATAGATGGAGACAATCTTAATCCTGAATCAATTGAAACAAATAATGTAGGTTATTGGGATTTAAAACTAAGCGGAGTAAATGTTTTTCCTTATCAAGAGAATTTTGAAGGGGCTGTTATAAATGGTTGGCATGGATATTCTTATGAGGATCGATATTCACAGTTTTTAGATAATTACCGAACAGTTACAAAAATTCCACAAGCAATCGAAGAGAATTTATACAGACGTATTTATGATGGAGTTTTAAGAACAGAATACGTCCCTTACGGTTCATGGCAGACTTTTTTAACGCCGTTATATTACATTCAAAGCCCTGTTTTTGATTTTTCAGGACAGACTCAACCGTTGTTTATGGCTTTTGATTATATGTGTATAGGAAGATCGTATTATAATGGGGGTAATATGGAATATTCAACTGATGGAGGTGCAACGTGGAATCTTATTACAACAGCAAGTGGTCCGTCTGTAAACTGGTATCCTAATTATCAGACGATGTCTGAATTAAACAATGAGCCGGGTTGGTTTGATTTATCTGGTAAAATTATGACAGCGAAGATGGATATTTCTTTTCTTCAAAATCTTTCAAATGTTGTTTTCCGATTCAAGTATTATAGTAATGTGGCTAGTTCAGCGGATGCTAACAGGGGTTTTAGATTGGATAATTTTGTTATTGGTGATGAAACAGCAGTTGATGGATTTAGTTGTTTAGAAGAAGCTCCTTATGTGTTTAACTTTGAAATGTTTGATCAGACTTGTTGGGAAATTACGGATAATGATCTTACAATTTTAACCGAAAGATCTGGAAGTATGAATTGGGAGATTGTTGATAATTTTGCCAATGTGCTAAACAATAAATCTGCTAAAATTGATATTATTGGTTCAGGTGATACAGAAGGCGTTTGGATGATTTCACCTAAATTTCAAATGATTGCCGATAATAAGTTAAAATTTAGAATTGCACTCACACAAGTAGGAAATACTAATGCAGCAACTATGGATGCTGATGATAGAGTTGTTCTTTATTATTCTACTAATAATGGGTTAACTTGGTCTTTTTTCCAAGAATGGAATAGCTATACACCGATTTCGAACTTAGGTCAAATGGTAAATTTTGATTACTTGCCAAGTTCGGGACATGTCCGTTTTGCTTTTTGGGCAACAAATGGTATTATGAATGATAATATACCAACAACTTTTTATGTTGATGACTTTGAACTTTATAATGATACTTTAGGAGTAAATGATTTTAATCAAATAGGTCTAAACTATTATCCAAATCCGGTTACTGATGTTTTAAATATTAAGTCTCTGACAGAAAATCTTTTGACTAAAATTGAAGTTTATAATGTTTCTGGGCGATTATTGATGACCGAACTTCCAAATGCTGCTGATTTTGGTATGAATATGTCAGGTTTAAGTGCTGGCGTTTACTTTGTAACTGTTAAATCGGAAGAAGGTGTTAAGCGATTTAAAGTAGTAAAGAAATAATTAGAACGAGTTATTACAAAAAAGCCTTGAACTATCAAGGCTTTTTTTGTAATAACTATTGTTAGTTGAATTTTATTTTCATGTAAAAATGTTAGATTAGCTATTAATACAATTCGTTTGAAGTTATTATAATAGTATAAAAGACATAAAAAAAGCCACAACAATGTTGTGGCTTTTTATACTTGAGAAAGTACAAATTAGTTTTTGTATCTTCTTTCTTTGATTTTTGCTTTTTTACCAGTAAGATCTCTAAAGTAGAAGATACGAGCTCTACGTACTTTACCTCTTTGGTTTACTTCAATTTTTTGTAAAGCTGGCATGTTAACTGGGAAGATACGCTCAACACCAACAGCACCAGACATTTTACGAATTGTAAAAGTTTCAGTAGCTCCAGCTCCTCTTCTTTGGATTACAACTCCTTTGAAGAACTGAGTTCTAGTTTTTTCACCCTCTTTAATTTCGTAGTACACAGTGATTGTATCACCAGCACCAAACTCAGGGAAATCATTTTTCGCAACTAATTCGTTATTTACGAAATCAACTAAATTTGACATAGTTTTAATTATAAAAGTTTGATTCAAAGCAACATACACGTCTATCGCCAGAGGTTGGTTCAAAGTGGGTGCAAATTTATGAAATTATTTTAATAAATCAACAAATGATTCATCATAATTTGTATTGAACGACTAATTTTATTCTTCTAATAAATCAGGTCTTCTGTTTTTGGTATGTTCATACGCCATTTCTTCACGCCATTTTTCTATTTTTCCGAAGTTGCCACTCAATAATACTTCAGGAACTTTTAATCCTTTGTATTCGGCAGGACGTGTGTAAATAGGAGGTGACAATAAATTATCTTGAAAACTATCCGTCAAAGCCGAAGTTTCATCACTCAAAACACCTGGAATTAATCTGATAATCGCGTCACAAAATACAATAGCACCAATTTCGCCACCGCTCAATACATAATCACCAATCGAAATTTCTCGTGTAATGTGCATATCGCGAACACGTTGGTCAACACCTTTATAATGGCCGCACAAAAGCATGATGTTTTCGTACATCGAAATGGAGTTTGCCATTTTTTGATTTAGCGTTTCACCATCTGGCGTCATGTAGATGATTTCGTCGTACGTTCTTTCGCTTTTTAGTTTCGAAATACAATCGTCGATTGGTTGTACCATCATTACCATACCAGCACCACCACCAAATTGATAATCGTCTACACTTCGTTGTTTATTCGTAGTGTAATCTCTAAGGTTGTGAAAATGGACTTCGACCAATCCTTTCTGAATGGCGCGTTTCATGATGGAAGCCTCAAACGGACTTCGCATTAATTCGGGTAAAACGGTAATAATATCAATTCGCATGGTGCAAAGATAGTAGATTATTTTTTAGTTGCCGAAAGCGAATACACCATTGGAATTTTGTTTTCTAAATGTTTGATTCGGAACTTATTTGGTTCAAATTCTTCGGTTTGATTGAAACAATTGTAAGGAGAATAATCAAATTCGTTAAAACAATTAATTTCCAATCCATTTGAAATCAAAACGTTTAAGACTTCTGAAATCGGATGATTCCAAGTGATGGTTGTGGCTTGAAGAGAAGCTTCTTTATCGGCGTAAGTTCCAGATTCTTCTTCTAAAATAGGTTCGACATTGAAATAATTATAGAAAACTTTCTTAAAATCATTATCAAACATCCAAACCACAGGATGAAATTCGGCAAAGACAAATTTTCCATCTGGTTTTAAGAAATGCGAAACTATTTTAGCCCATTTATCTAAATCAGGAAACCAACCAATTGTGCCATAACTGGTAAAAACAATATCGAATTTTTCGTCTAAATGATTTGGTAAATCATAAATATCACAACAAATGAAGGTAGCATCTAAATTCAATTTATTGTTGATTTCTTTCGCTTTTTCAATTGCCTTGTCGGATAAATCGATTCCAGTAGCTTTGGCACCCATTCTAGCTAAAGTCATAGTGTCTTGACCAAAATGACATTGTAAATGCAAAATCTTTTTTCCTTTTACGTCACCAAGTAAATCTAATTCGATGCTGTTTAAAGTCGATTTTCCTTTTAGAAAACCTTCCATGTCATAGAAATCAGAGTTCACATGAACCTCTACTTTATTGTTCCAAGTCAGTTTGTTGATATTTAGGTAATCATTAGCTTGCATATGAATCGTTATTTGTTTATCGAAGCCCCAAATGGACTTCGCATTAATTTAGATACAACATTTACAGTATCGATTCTTATGATCGATTTTGAAGCATTAAAGGTAATGAATAGTGGTTTAAAAACAAAAAAGCGATGTTTTAAAGAAGTAACATCGCTTTTAGATTAGATTTTATTGATTTTATGGATTTGTAGACCACAAAGAAGCATTTTTCAATAAAGCTCTTCTAGGAAGTTGTAATGCACTAACAATTAGTTCAGCAAAATCTTCAGGTTGTAATACGGTTTCTGTGGAGTCTTTGCTTGCAATTCCTAATTGAATCGACATATCAGAAGCAATTGTGCTTGGAGTTAATGTACAAACTCTGATGTTGTTCTTTCGTACTTCTTTCATTAACGATTCTGACATTCCGATTACAGCGAATTTTGAAGCAGAATACGCAGAAGTATTTGGGTTTCCGGTTAATCCAGCAGTAGACGAAACGTTGAAAATATCGCCTTGGTTGTTAGCAATTAAATAAGGTAAAACTTCTTTAGTTACGTAGTACATTCCCATCACATTCGTTTGAATTATCGATTGCCACTGGTTCACATCCATTTCTAAAAAGCTTCCAAAAGCTGCAATTCCTGCATTGTTTACTAAAATATCGACAGTATTAAAAGTATTCATGATTTCTTGAATTCCTTTTTTTACTTCGTCATAATTACCGATGTCAAAAGCCGCATACGTAGCGTTTACACCCAATGCTTTTAATTCGGCAACAGTTTCTTTTAAATTCGCTTCATTTCTTCCTGTTATGGCAACATCAATTCCTTGATTTGCAAATGCTATGGCTGTAGCTTTTCCTAAACCTCTACTACCGCCTGTTATGATGGCTTTTTTACCTTTTAAATTTTCCATTCTTTTTCATGATTTTAGACCACAAATTTACTACATAAAGATATTTTACTTGTTTTATATGATGTTAAAGATTGTTTAAATTCGTGAAGCGATTATGGAGTAGCATATCTTAATTGATAGGTTCGTAATATTTTTGTAGTTTTGCACTTTAATTTAATAAATAGAAAATGGAAAACGGAATATACGCTAAATTCAATACTTCAAGAGGTACTATTTTAGTAAAATTAACACACGATTTAACACCAGGAACGGTTGGAAATTTCGTAGGATTAGCAGAAGGACAATTAGAAAATTCAGCACGTCCAATGGGAAAACCATATTACGACGGATTAAAATTTCACCGTGTAATTCCTGATTTTATGATACAAGGTGGTTGTCCTCAAGGGCAAGGAACAGGTGGTCCTGGTTACAACTTTGATGATGAGTTTCACCCAACTTTACGTCACGATGGACCTGGCGTTTTATCAATGGCTAATGCTGGACCTGGAACTAATGGTTCTCAATTCTTCATTACACACATTGAAACGGCTTGGTTAGACGGAAAACACACAGTTTTTGGTCACGTTGTTGAAGGACAAGATGTAGTGGATGCTATTGCACAAGGAGATACAATTGATTCATTAGAAATTGTAAGAGTAGGAGAAGAAGCTCAAAAATGGAATGCTATTGAAGCTTTCAGAATATTTGAAGGTTCAAGAGAGAAAAGAATTGCTGAGCAAAAAAAAATGGCAGAGGAAGCTTTGGAAAAATTAGCTGCTGGTTTTCAAAAGACTGAAAGTGGTTTACGTTACCAAATCATCCAAAAAGGAACTGGTAAACAAGCTGAAAAAGGTAAAAAAGTATCCGTTCATTATCAAGGAGCTTTGGAAAACGGACAAGTTTTTGATTCTTCATACAAAAGAAAACAACCAATTGATTTCACTTTAGGTGTTGGTCAAGTTATCGAAGGTTGGGACGAAGGAATTGCTTTATTGAAAGTAGGAGACAAAGCACGTTTTGTGATTCCTTCTTACTTAGGATACGGTTCAAGAGGAGCTGGAGGAGTAATTCCACCAGATGCAACTTTAGTTTTTGATGTGGAATTAATGGATGTGAAATAATAAAGTCCAAAATAAAAAGTATATTAAAAGAAATCCTGAGACCTTGTCTTGGGATTTTTTTGTTTATTTTTGATAAACTTTAGAAAATAATAGAGATGGAATTGGAGAGAATAGTTGAAGATATAAAAGATTTTTGTGATAAAGAAAATATTGTTTTTTTTAATGCTGAAAATTTAGATTTAAAATCTGATATAATTGAATTTGAACTTGGTTTGTCACATAGAGATTTTTTAATTATTCTTAAAAAACTTAATATAAAAATCCTTATAATTCAAACTGAATTAAATGAAATTAATTTGTTGATTAATAATGTTGAAGATAAGAATATAATCAAATATGATGATGATATTCGTAATCTAAAACTACATAATAATGAAATTTCATTAATTTCATTATATTTTAAATTTGAAGGAGTTTATTATTTGTTAAAATTAGAGTCTGATTGGAATCAAATTTATGAAAATTTTATCTCACAACTAAGTGATTCAATATCTGATTCATACATCGAATCATTAGAAGAAGTTAAAAATAATGATAAGGGAATTGTTAATAAAATAATTACATTTTTAGAATCTGATTCAAATTATCACAACTTAAAAAGAAAAGAATTAAGGTTTTCGTATATTGAAAAATATTTAGAGAATGAAAAATTTCCAAAAGAATTTGTTCTTAAAAACAAAGGTTTAATTTTGAGAGAGTCGGAGGTTTTGTATAATACTATTATTAAAGACAAAATTGATAAAGAACTAGGAGTTAGAATTAAGGAATTAAAAAAAGAAGGTATGAAAAGAGGAAGTATAGTTTCTGAACTTGGAATATCATACGGTACAGTTAATAAATTTTACTTTAAAGATTAAATAAATTTTAAGTTCTTAAATATGAAAACCAAATTATCTTTTTTCTTTCTTCTTTTCTCTTTGTTCTCTTTCGGACAAGTGCCGCATTGTGGCTTTGATTTTACCTCTTATTTAGTAGTAAAAGTTCATGAAGAAGGAAAATCAGATAATATTGCCGATTTGAAAATTACGTTGGTCAACGAAAAAGGAATAGAAATCATCAACGAGAATAATAAATACAGTTGGAAATACGGCAATCAAGCTTTAGTTTTTACTAGAAATCACTTAATTAGTAAGCCAAACGAACACGAAAAATGGTTTTTTCCATATTCAGGCGATACGTATTTACTTTCTGTAACAAATACCTTTCCTGCGGAAGAATTTTATATTAAAATCCAAGATATTAAAGGTAAATACAAAGAACAATTAGTGCAATTGCAAGCTTTTAATATGTATATTTTGTGTTCGAGTGAAAACGAACGTCAAGCCAGAACTTTCGGACCAAGAAGTAATAATCCTATTGAGGTGATTTTGGAGAAGAAATAATTGATTTATGGCAAATTCACCAGAAGTAAAATTTCAAGATCATTTCAAGCTCAATGTTTTATTTAAAGATTATATCCTTTTTGAAAATTTGTTGCTTGAAAATAATATAGATTTCTATCATAATAGTAATGAAAACTCTGATATTAGTGATGGAACTCTATTCTTTTTGTTAGATAAAGACAGAGTTATTATTGATAAACTCCTTATTGATAACGAAATTATAGCCAGTACTGAAACTATTTTAATGTCAGATTATAGAGAAGAAAGAAAAGTTCAAAAATTTCATTTTTTAGTTTATTTATTAGCGGTTGGGTTACTTATTCTAATTATATTTTTAGTTGATTTGTTTAAATAAAAAAAACACCGCAATAGGGTGTTTTTATTTAATCAATCAATTTAATCTTTAGCATTTTCTTTCCGCCTGGTAAATCCCATTCGATTTCGTCGTTTTCTTTAAATCCAATTACAGCAATACTTAAAGTAGCTAAAACAGAAACTTTTTGTTCTTTAATGTTTGCCATTGAAGGCAATACGATTTGAAATTTCATTTCTCTTTTCGTTTCTAAATCTTCAATGATTACATTGGAATTGATTTTGATGAATTTTTCTGTCACATCTTCCTCTTTGTGAATGGTACCTCGTTCCAATTCTTGTTTTAAGAGTAATAGATCTTTTGAATTGGAAACATTAATATTACTTTTAATCATTTCGGTTAAAAGATTAAAATCATGTTTTGTAAAGTTTGGTATTGGTTTCATATTACTTTAATTTAAGAATATTGTTTCTTTATCTAATGTTTTGCTTTTGGTTTCTGGATTTGTAAAATAAATATCCTTGAAGTTTAAATTGGTATTGTAATTTACCCTTCTAAAGAATGTATCTGGCGTTATCTGGTCGGGCGATTCAAATCCACAAGCTCCAATGAATTCCGCTACCGCTTTCAAAGTATTTTTATGAAAATTCGCTACACGAACGCGTTTATCGGTGATATCTAAACCTTTGTAAAGTGATTTGTCTTGCGTTGCAATCCCCACAGGACATTTTCCGCTATCGCATTGTAAGGCTTGAATACAACCTAAGGCAAACATCATCCTATGTTTGCAAAAGGAAGTTCTTTGAAAATTTTATAAATTTATTTCAACAGAAGAAAGAGAAAGATAAAAGCTAAATCTTGTCATT
>NZ_JAIWOF010000069.1 GCF_020217025.1 Flavobacterium sp.
TTACTTCCTTACAAAGCTATTCCAGACAACAGAAAAAATTTCTTTGTTGATGGTGTAACTAAAATCAATACAATTTCATTAACAGGTGGTGATGAGAAATCAACTTATTTCTTCTCTGCTCAAAAATCTGATATTACAGGTATTACTCCTAAAGATGAATATGGTAAAAATAACTTTAGATTGAATGTGTCTAGACAAATGTCAAATAAATTTAAAGTTTCTACTGGTGTTTCATTCTTTACTGATAATTCAAATGTAGTAGGTGATGGTGGTTACCAAAGCAGACCAATTTTTTGGAATGTAATTAATACGCCAGCTAACGTGCCTTTAACATCTTACAAAGATTGGAGAAATAATAAATTTGCTACTCCAGAAGGATACTACAATCAATATTATCAAAATCCTTACATGATTATTGATATTGCTAGAGATAAAGTTACTTCTAACAGATTGTTAGGTAATGTTAAATTTACTTATGATTTCAATAAATGGTTTTCTGCTTCTTACAGCTTAGCTGGAACTTATTTCAATTCTTATGCTAAAAACACAAGAGATGCAATTACTTATAATCCTGATTTAGCTCCAGGTAGAGTTGGTAGTAATACTACAGCTTCTGTTGCTGAGGCTACAACTAGTAATAGAAGAATTAATTCGGATTTATTATTGACTTTCAAAAAAGAAATTACTAAAGACTTAAAAGGAACTTTAATTTTAGGTAATGCACTTTTTGATTATAAAGAGAATAATTTAAATGTTGCGGGTTCAAACCTGTTCTTACCTGAATTATACAATCCTTCAGTTAGAACTGGAGAATTAACAGGTGGTTCTAGCGAATTTAGAGAAAGAAGAATTGGTTGGTTTGCTGACTTAACACTTGATATTTCTAACTACTTATCATTAAATGGTGCTTACAGAATCGATCAAGCTTCTACATTGCCAATTAATAATAACAAATTTGATTTTTACACTTTTGGTGCTTCATTATCAATGTTAGATGCAATTCCTTCATTAAAAAGCGATACATTTAACTTTTGGAAACTTAGTGCGAGTTATTCTAAAACTGGATACCAACCATCTATTGGTTTTATTAATGAATTATATTCAGTTCCGACAGGGTTTCCTTTTGGTTCAACAGTTGGTTTAGCAACTCCTACAACAGGTGCTTCTACAAACTTTACTCCTTCATTTACTAAATCATATGAGTTTGGTACTGAATTAGAGTTTTTCAGCAAAAGATTAAGTGTTAAAGCTAATTACTTTAATACTACAACTGATAATGAGTTCTTAAATGCTTCTACATCTTCAGCTTCTGGTATTAATGCTTTAAGATTAAATGCTGGTTCTATGGAAAGTAAAGGTTTTGAACTTGATTTAAATGCATCAATTATCAGAAAAGAAAACTTTGAATGGAAAGTTGGTGTTAACGCTTCTAAAATTAAATCTGAGGTTTTATCATTGTCTGATGGTGCTACAAGATTACAAACAGGTTTAGCTGCAGCTGATGTTGGGGTTTATGCTCAAGTTGGTGAATCTTTCCCATCTTTATATGGAACTGCTTACACAAGAGATGATGAAGGTCATATCATGTTGAATGCTAATGGTGATCCAATCGTAAGTTCAGAATTAAAATACTTAGGAACTACAACTCCTACTTTAATTATGGGCTTCAATACATCTGTTAGATACAAACAATTTACATTATCTGCAGTTGCTGATTACAAAACAGGTCATAAATATTACAACAACTTAGTTGATGCATTAGAATTTACAGGTTCTACTCTTCATAGTGCTTCTGCTGGTAGAGAGCCTTTTGTATTCCCTAATTCAGTTTATGAATATACTCCTGGAGTATGGTCTGAAAATACTAATATTACTACATCTGATGGTGGTTATAATTTCTGGACAAACACATATAATGCTATTAAAGAAAACTATGTGGTTGATGCTACTACTTTAAAATTAAGAGAGGTTGCTTTAAACTATGATTTACCTTCTAAATATTTAGATAAAACGTTTATTAAAGGTATTTCTTTTGGTCTTGTTGCTAGAAACATTATTATGTTAAGATCTGCTCAAAACAAATATACAGATCCAGAATTTACTACAGATTCTCAACAAGTAACAGGTTTTGGTACACAAAATCAGTTGCCTCCAACAGCATCTTATGGTTTCAAAATGGATGTTAAATTTTAATAAAAAAGAGATATGAAAAGACTAAATAAATTTTTAATTGCACTTTTTGTTGTGGGTTTTGCCACTTCATGTAGTGATGATTATTTTGACGTAAATGACAGTGTGAATAATCCTGTTTCATCTACGCCTGCTCTATCATTACCTGTAGCTCAAAAGTTTACTGTTGATGTTTTACAAGGTGATTATAATTCAATGAATACTTTAGGTAATTTATGGGCATATTCATGGGCTGCTGGTTCTAACTATGCTTATTTTACTGACGAAACAAATTATGTTGTAACAAGTAGTTTCAGAACTGGAACTTTTACAACTGTTTACACTCGTCCTTTAAGTAATTATGAAATTATTATTAAAAATACGGATGTAAAAAATTCTAATTATGTAGCTATTGCTAAAATTATGAAAGCATTCCATTTTCAATATTTAGTTGATGCTTATGGTGATGTTCCATATTCAGAAGCTTTACAAGGATCTGCGAATACTACTCCTGCTTATGATAATGCTAATGATATTTATGATAATTTGATCGTTTTGTTAACTGAAGCACAAGATTTAATTGCTAATCCTGATGCTACTGCAATTACTCCTTCAGCTAATCAAGATATTATGTTGCATGGTGATATGGCTATGTGGGCTAAATTTGCTAACACTATCAAATTAAGAATCTTATTAAGACAAAGTGAAAAAGCTGGCTTGGTTTCTCAAGCTGATTTTGATGCTGCAGTAAATAATGGTATTGGTTTCTTAAATGCTGGTGAAGATGTTTTATGTAATCCAGGTTATGTTAATGAAACTAACAAACAAAATCCTTACTGGGGTGCTTTTGGTAAAACTGTAGCAGGTGACCCTGCTGCTAATGCTGAGGCAACTAGAGCAACAAATTACGCAATTTCTAAATTGTCTGTTGACCCAAGAAAAGCTAGAATTTTCAAACCAGTTGGGACTACTACTAACTTCGCTGGTATCGCTCAAAATGATACTTTTGGTCCTGCTTCTGCAAGTTTATCTGGTATTGGTCCTGGTATCTTATCTGGTGCTAACCAATCTGGTGTTATTATGTTATCTGCTGAAAGTTTGTTATTACAAGCGGAAGCTGCTTCTAAAGGATATATTTCTGGTGACGCTGAAGCATTATACAATGCTGGAGTTCAAGCTTCATTTACTTATTTAGGTGCTGGTGACGCAACTGATTATTTAGCAAGTTATGCATTTCCAAATGACCCAGCTGTTAATTTAGAAGCTATTATTTACCAAAAATGGGTTGCCTTAATGGGAATCAATGGTTTTGAAAACTGGATTGAATATAGAAGAACTGGTTTCCCAGCGGATTTACCATATGCTCCTAATAACCTTTCTGGTGCTACAAGTATTCCTGTTAGATTGTTATATCCTTCTTCTGAATATGCTGCTAACCCAGATAATGTTCCTGCGCAAACTTCAGGAGATGCATTTACATCTAAGGTTTTTTGGCAGAATTAACTTAAAAAAAATAGATTATGAAAAAAACATTTAAAAATTTGGCTTGTTTGTTTATCGCAACTTTAGCTATCGTATCTTGTGATAGTGTTGGTGATGACAATGAATTAAATTATGGATCTGGTCCTTATGTGGCTCAGTTTTCTACAGCTGCAAAAACAGGTTTCTTTTTAAAGGATGACAATGAAGTTTTTAACTTTGATATTCCTTTAGAACTAGTAGGAGGTAATGGTTTAGCAGTTGATTCAGATTTGAATTTAACTTTTGAAGTTAACACTGACTTGTCAACAGCAATTGAAGGTACTCATTTTACTTTTGCTACTTCAGCTACTAATGCTGTTATTCCTGCAGGTAATAAATTTGCATCATTAAAAATTAATGTTGATTCTGCAACATTAGATGATCAAAATCCACCAGTTTTAGTATTAGATTTATTATCTGCTACTGCTGATGGTGCAAATGTTGTTGTTTCTGGAAATAAAAACAGAATTACAATCACTTTACAAGGAACTTGTACTTCTGATTTAGCTGGTAATTATTCTGTTAGTACTACAAGATTAAGTCCTGCTGGTGGTCCTTATACTCGTACAGACGAGTTTATTGACGAGATTGGTGTAGGAACTTATAATACTACTACTGTAGGTAATTATAAAGCAGTTGCTGATGCAACACTTACTGGTGTTTGGAATAACCTTGATGCATCTTTACCAGATGTTGGTTATGACTTCAAGGAAGTTTGTGGAAGAATTAGAGTGGAAGAGCAAAATTTAGCTCATGCTTATTCTAATATAATTCAACAAACAGATGCTCAGTATGCTTTAAGTACAGTAAATGAAGCTACAGGAGTTCTTACAATTGAATATTCTATATTCTTTACTAATAATACAGTAGAAAGACCTTTTAGAAGTGTTTATACACCACTTTAATATTTAAAAAATATATATGATGAATAATAAATTTTTAAGATTTTTAGGGGTTGCAGCCATTCTTTCTTTATCTGTATCTTGTGATAAAGAAGAAGATGTAGACTCAATTGTGCAAGTTCACAAGCCTAACATGACAATCTCAGTAGCATCTGTTACTGATGCTGTTGAGGGAGATATAGTTCCTTTTACATTAACTTTTGATGAACCAGTTGGTAAAGATTTTAATCTTTATATTTTAAGATTAAATGGAAGTACTGCATCTGATTTAGATTCAAGTGTTAGTGAATTATATCCTAATACAGCTTATCAACAAGTTGTTGCTATTCCTGCTGGTACAACTACTTTTATTGGTGGTATCGAAATTGAATTAGACGACTTAAAAGAAGATACAGAGCAATTATTGTTAACTATTGGTGATACAAGAACTTATGATGTTAACTTTACTCCAGTAGACATTACGATTAATATTGATAATGTTGTATCTGAAGAGTTGAAATTAGATTTCCACTTTAACAAAACTTTCTATGGAAGTAATGGTTATTCAAATTCTTTATGTGAAATTGAAAGTGCTTTATCAGCTACAACTTATGATGTTGACTTTATAGTTTATGATGCTGCTACTGGTATTGATTTACCAATTTTTGATGCACAAACAGCAAATTGTGAGGAGTCTTTAACTATGAATATTAATGATTATGCTGACGGTATTTATGATATCACTGCATATTTATACACTAATGCTGATTTAGATTTAGCTGAGATTGCATTCCCACTTGTTGATGTTCCTGAATTTATGATTCCTATCACTGTAGATTACATGAGATCTGGAGCTTTCAAAGGTTTATATACTCAAGAAGTTGCAAATCAATTTACATCTAACTCTCCAGTTGATTCTGAGAACTATGTTATGTCTGTTGAGGTTTACACTGATGCAGCTGATGGTGTTCGTAAATTTAGAATTTTAAATTCTGCTGGAAGTGTTTCTGCTGAAGGTAAAGCTAAAGCTAAGAAAACATACAAACATGTTAGAAGAAATAAATAATTCTTATTTTTCTTAAAAAAGGGACTACAGAAATGTAGTCCTTTTTTTATTCCCTATTTTCTCATTACATTTGCTGATATTTTTATATAATGAAGAATTATCTATCAATTTTCTTATTTTTTGTTTCTTGCTTTATTTTCTCTCAAGTTCAAGATGACACTAATTTATCTAATGATCTAGTTAAGGGGAAAGAAGTAAAACCATCCATAAATCTCTATAAAATTTATACTTTAGAGAAAGATACTACTTTTGCTGACACTTCAATGTCACTAAAGAATGAGTATAAATACAATTACTTAAGAAAAGATATTTTTGGGTTATTGCCTTTTGCCAATGAAGGACATACTTATAATACTCTAAATTTCAGTTTAGTGCATAAAAGTATTTCACCATCTTTTGGTTTTACTGCCAAACATTTTAATTTTTTAGAAGCACGTGATATTAAATATTATTCTGTTCCAACGCCTTTTACAGAATTATACTATAAAACTGTTATGGAGCAGGGACAGTCTTTAGATGCTTTTTTGACTATTAATACTAAACCTAATCTCAATTTTTCAATTGCTTACAAAGGATTGCGTTCTAATGGTAAATACATAAACAATATCTCGAGTACAGGAAATTTTAGATTTACGACTAGTTATTTTACAAAAGATAAGCGGTATTTTTTAAATGCTCATTTCACAGCTCAAGATATTTCGAATCAAGAAAATGGAGGAATTGTTAATACTGGTTTATTTGAATCTAGTGCAGATCCCTATAATGAGCGTGATCGTTTAGATGTTTATTTTCGAGATGCTACTTCTCTTTTAAAAGGGAATCGTATTTTTATTGATCATACTTTTAAATTGAATAAAAACAATCCCAATAGTTTAATTTTCACCCATCAATTTAATTATCAATACAAGTTTTTCGAGTTTACTCAGCCCACAATTAGCAATCGTTTTGGAGCGTCTTTTTCAAATAATATAAACAACAAGACGCGTTATAACAATATGTATAATAAAGTAGGTGTTGGTTATAAAACTAAAAATTTTGGTGATTTAGAATTTTTTATTGATGACACTAATTATAACTATTATTACAATAGTGTTGTGTATGATAATTCGGGAAATATTCTTGTGCCAAATTCCATTTCGGATCGAATTAATATGGTTGGAGGAAACTACACGTATTTTGCAAAGAAATTGATTGCCAAATTAGAAATATCCCAAGCAATTACAAATCAATCCATTTCCAATATTGAAGCTACAGCAAAATACACAGTCAATTCTGATTATAAATTTGAATTTCAGTACCAAAAACTAAACAGTTTACCAAATTTGAATTTCTCTTTGTATCAAAGTCGTTATATAGATTACAATTGGGCTAACAATTTCAAGAATGAAAAACTAAATCAGTTTTCTTTTTCTGCTTTGACAAAATGGTTAAATGCTGGTATACAATATAAAGTCTTAAATGATCATTTGTATTTTGATAATAATACAAATGATATAACAAAACTTACTGTTAAACCTGTTCAATACGATAAAACAATTAATTATTTATCAATAAACGCAAACAAAGAGATTAAGTTTTGGAAGTTTGGTTTAGATGTGACCCTTTTATATCAAAAAGTTGATCAATCTTCAGAAATTGTAAATGTTCCCGAATTAACTACAAGAAGTACATTGTACTTCTCTGATCATGTTTTCAAAAAGGCGATGCTTTTGCAAACTGGAGTTACTTTTCAATATTTTTCTGAATATTTTGCAAACGATTATAATCCTTTAATTGGTGAGTTTTACGTTCAAAACGAGAAGAAAATAGGAAACTTTCCAATGTTTGATTTCTTTGTGAATGCAAGAATTAAACAAACACGTATTTACTTAAAAGCGGAACATTTCAACTCTGCAATGACAGGTTACAACTTCTATTCGGCGCCAAATTATCCGTATCGCGACTTCATGGTTCGTTTTGGTTTAGAATGGAATTTCTTTAAATAGAGTTTTGTACTCAATTCCTAATTTTTAGTGGGTTTGCTTTTTTTGCAAAATTCACACTATCTTTGCAAAATATTACAAATATCACAAATGAAATACGCAAAAAATATATTAGAAACCATCGGGAATACACCTTTGGTTAAATTAAATAAGGTTACTGCTGAAGTTGATGCATTAGTATTAGCCAAAGTTGAAACTTTCAATCCTGGAAATTCTGTTAAAGATAGAATGGCAGTAAAAATGATTGAAGATGCAGAAGCAGACGGACGTTTAAAACCAGGAGGAACCATCATCGAAGGAACTTCAGGAAACACCGGAATGGGATTAGCTTTAGCAGCAATTGTAAAAGGTTACAAATGTATTTTTGTAATTTCAGATAAACAATCAAAAGAAAAATCAGATATTCTTCGTGCAGTTGGAGCAAAAGTAATCGTTTGTCCAACAGATGTTGAACCAACCGATCCTCGTTCATATTATTCAGTATCTAAAAAATTAGGTGAAGAAATTCCGAATTCTTGGTACGTAAATCAATACGATAATCCAAGTAACGCAATAGCACATTACGAACAAACAGGACCTGAAATTTGGGAACAAACCGAAGGAAAAATTACGCATTTCGTAGTAGGTGTTGGAACGGGAGGAACGATTTCTGGTGTGGCTAAATATTTGAAAGAAAAAAATCCAAACATCAAAATTTGGGGAATTGATACGTATGGTTCAGTTTTCAAAAAATACCACGAAACTGGAATTTTTGATGAGAATGAAATCTATTCTTACATTACTGAAGGAATTGGAGAAGACATTCTACCAAAAAACGTTGACTTTTCATTAATCGATGGTTTTACAAAAGTTACCGATAAAGATGCAGCTGTTTATACAAGAAAAATCGCTTTAGAAGAAGGGATTTTTGTTGGAAACTCCGCTGGAGCCGCTGTAAAGGGCTTATTGCAGTTAAAAGAACACTTTAGTCCAGAAGATGTAGTTGTGGTCTTATTTCACGATTCTGGAAGCCGTTATGTTGGAAAGATGTTTAACGATGATTGGATGCGCGAAAGAGGTTTCTTAGAAGAAGAAATTACAAAAGCAGAAGATTTAATCAAAGAACATATCGACAAACCATTAGTAATTGTTCGTACTGAAGAATTAGTTTCGCACGCTATTGAGCGTTTGAGAAAATATAAAATTTCACAAATTCCTGTTATTGATGCAACTGGCTTTGTAGGTAGTGTAGATGAAACAGACTTGTTTGATGCTTATCTTAAAATCTGTAATATTTCAGAAATGCCAATCAAAGATGTGATGAGAAAACCTTATCCAATAGTTTCAAAAGATACACCAATAGAAGAAGTTGCTAGACTTATTACCAAAGAAAATCAAGCAGTTTTAGTAGATTTAGGTAATGGAAAACACCATATCATCACGAAACACGATATTATTAATTCGATAAAATAATATTTTTGTAAAACTGAACTTGTTTCAGTTTCCAAAAAAGGACGTTCAACTGAACGTCCTTTTTTTAATCTCCTAGTAAAACTCCTGAAATATTCCAAGCACTAAAACTTCCGCCTTCTTTTGGCCCTTGAGGAATTTTAACTTGTATCGTATGTGTTCCTGCTTTCAAATCTCCTAATTCAATATGAATCGGATTCGTGGCAGTTCCTGGACACCAATTCGAGCGACTCAAATCAGATGAAGACAATCCATCATTAAAATTTCCTGATGCTGGATTAAATAATCGGTAGCCACCGCAATCTTGTCGCCATGGAATAAATGAAAACACTTCTTTTCCGTTTAAAATGATAGTGTTTCTCTTTGGAACAAATTCGTCACCGTTTTCCCAACCTCCATGACCGGTGGTGATGTAGCGCAGTTTCGCATTTTTGATTTCTTTATCTAATGTGAAAGTAACTTCTAATCCTTTTTCATGGTTAAACATTGTTGCATATTCTTGTCCCGCCATTTCCATTACGTTTGTCGTATTAAATAACGGAATAGAAACATTGGTTTTATCCAATGAACTTTCGCTCGGATTAATCGTAATATTCATCGAAATTTTATGTCCGCCTTTATCGTAATTACCAATGAAAGTTCCCACGTAAACGGTTTTTCCTGATAAATTCGGTTTTAAATCGGTAATATCCATTCGGTACGGAACAATTTCGTGCCACGTTTTGTCTTTCAATTGAATGTGGTTATATTGTTTAATTCCGAAAGGCGTAAAAAAGCGCATCAATTCAATAATTGGAGAAAATTCTGGTGTAGCCACAACGCCTTGATATTGCTTTCCATTTCCGTTTTCATAAATGGGTAATGTTTTAGCGCCATTTTGCAAACCATCTAAAAACGATTGCTTCTTATCTTGTGGAATCATAAAAACCGAA